>NZ_JAVKEW010000024.1:0-7163 GCF_040226375.1 Coleofasciculus sp. G2-EDA-02
ACTTTTCCAGGAGATACTCGCGAACCTCGTAGCCAGCCAGCTCGCCCTGTTGATACTCTCCGCCAGATACCTCTGAGTTCTGCATCTTTTGTAGATCGAACCTGACTAGCTCCTGGCTAATGCCCATGATCGGACAGACTCCTGATAATCGCCTTACCCAAGTCAATATATTTTGAACTCGACTGTTTAGAGATGGTGGCAACCACCTGAAGGGACGGCGGCGGTTATTGAACCGTGCTTAATGATAGATAGTGTCCGATTCTGCTGCAGCTGTGGGTAAGTTGACACTCCTCGCTCTAAAGAGACGAGGATTCTTGGTTCTCCGATCCGCCGTTAGACGACAGGATTGCTCCAATCGTCCAAGAGGGCAGGTCTCCCCAAGCGTAGGTTCCGGTATGCCCTACCGTACTTAATCCTTTTTGTAGGATGTTCAGGCTAGCTGCAATATCTCTATCTTCAACATATCCACAATTTCCACAAACATGGGTTCGTTGAGATAGAGATTTTTTGACTCGATGGTGACACTTTGGACAATCTTGGGATGTGTATTGTGGTGGAACCGCCACAGTGGCTTTCCCGTACTTATGTCCAAAATATTCTAGCCATTGTCGAAATGTAGACCAGCCTGCATCAGAAATGGACTTAGACAAGTGACGATTTCTTACCAGCCCTTTCACGTTCAAGTCTTCATAGGCGACCAAATCGTTAGATTGGATAACGGAATATGCAACTCGCTTGCAGTATTCTTTTCGCTGCCTACTTACTCTTAAATGCTTCCGAGCATATCGTTTTCTTGCCTTATGATAATTCTTTGACTGTGGTTTTGCTCCTTTTCGGTATTTCTTAGACTTCTTGCGGTTAGCTTGATTGAGTTTTTTTTCCGCTTGGCGGTAGAACTTTGGAGAGTCCTCGGTGTTGCCATTAGAATCAGCCAGAAAGTATTTGATCCCTAGGTCTAAACCAATAGCATTACCAGTAGGTTTTGTTTTCACCCTCACATCAGCTTTAACCGCAAATTGTACATAATAGCCATCGGCACGTCTGACTAATCGCACTCGCTTGATTTGATCGAGTTGATAGAAGTTCAGATCATAAGTACCTTTTAGCTTTAGTCGTCCTATGTCTTTTTTGTCGGTGAAAGCTATGGTTTTCCGGTTCTCTGACAACTTCCATCCTGATGTTTTATATTCAACCGAACGGCAGTTTTTCTTGAACTTAGGAAAACCTTTCTTTCCTTTAACCTTTTTTCGACAATTTTCATAGAAACGACTAATAGCACTCCAAGCACGATCAGCCGATGCTTGACGTGCTTGAGAATTGAGTTCCGCTGCAAAATCAAACTCTTTCGCCAATACGCGGCAATATTTGCTGAGGTCATACTTATCAACACCTTTGTTGTCCATCCAGTGTCGCAAGCATTTGTTTCGGACAAACTGTGCTGTCCGAATTGCCTCATCGATTGCTGCGTATTGAGTGGGCTTAGCTTTTACCTTGAACTCAAAAACTATCATGGTCGGCTATCTGGTTACGCTATCTAATTTAGCGTAGAATCCAACAAGTGTGTTCAAGTCGCAACTAAAGTTGCGGAGGGCTAAACGCCTTGCTCGGTTTCATCCCTCGGATAAATTACGAGGGCTTTCACCATCGCTCATCTGTAAAGAAAGCTAAGACTTGATCCAGATGCTCAGTGGCTATTTGGCAGTATGGAATTAAATCATCTCAACCTGATTGTCATGACACAACCCACACTAAACCAACCTCAGATACCCCAACGCAGCCACACTGACCCACCGGCGCTCTGGAGAACAGTTATTCTAAGTTCTGTGGCGATTCATCTGCTTGGCTTGGGGTTGCTGCGTCTGGCGCTGTTGGGACGCTTTCAGGACTGGCGGTTGAGTCAACAACTGATTCCCATTGAGGTGATTGCCCTCGCCTCAAATGCTACCATGCCAACTCCAGCGACTCAATCTCCCCCTTCTCCGGTTACTCAAAAAACACCAGGAAAGAGTCGTGAAATTCAAGCCGAGTCAGAACAACGGACAAATCGCCCGAATCAGGCGATCGCAAACACCACTCAAGAAACCCCTAACCCTTCACCCACAAAGGTTTCCTCGCCCAACTCACCGAACCAAACCCCGAACCCATCGCCAACGTCTACCACCTCTGAAGGGACGGGAAAAACGCCGTCTCCTGAGCCATCAGAGGAACTCCTAAACCCGACTACGCCTAATCCTTCTTCTCCCCCATCGCCACAGGAACCACCAAAACCCACGTCACCCGGAAATCAGTCCGGCGGGGGTTTCATTGTCTCTATTAATGGACTCATACCCGTGCCGGGTGGCGGTTCTGTTATCGATCCGCAACGCAATTCAGGCGACCAATTTGCCCAAATCCTGAAAAAGAGCCAACCCCTCTCGGTGGATGAACTCACATCCTTAGGCATTACTCTGGAGCAACCTGTGGTTATTGAGGTTCTCGTTTTGATCACTGATATGGGCAAAGCAGAAGTTCTACCCGAGAAGACTAAAGTGCCACCAGGAACACTCACTCAAGAGCAAGCCCAGAGACTCGCCCAGGAGATTATTGCCGATTGGAGTTTTTCACCAACATACATGGCGGGTAGCCCTGTGTACGGGTCGTACTTCCTGACCCTGGAAATTAATCCCCCGGCGAACTGAGCCGATAATTTTGGTGGAAACTTGCCAAACTTGTGCTATCTTGGTTTATACTAGAAAAGTTATGAGCGCCTGCGGGCATAGTTTAGTGGTAAAACCTCAGCCTTCCAAGCTGATGATGCGAGTTCGATTCTCGCTGCCCGCTTCTTAAATAATATGTACCGTGACAAATTATTGTCATCACCAAAAAACTACCAAAGAAGAATCCCCGCCCTAAAAGTGCGGGGATTGTCAAGACTCAAGCCGCAGATACCTGCAATTTATGCTGCCAACTCTGCAAATCAGCTAAAGCGCGATCGCGATACGCCCCATACCGCTCTTTTTTCCCTTTAATCCGTACTCCTAGGGTTGGTAAAATGCCAAAATTAGGTGGCATGGGTTGAAAGTGTTTCGGTGATGCTGAACTAATAAACTCAAATAACGCCCCCATCATCGTCGTTGGTGGTAACGTAATCTGTTCTAACCCTAACACCAACCGCGCTGCATTTGTCCCAGCTAACCAACCTCCAGCCGATGCGGCTGTATACCCTTCCGTTCCCACCAACTGACCCGCTGCTAACCTTGTCGGACAGCTTTTAAACTGTAGCGTTGGATACAGCAATTCTGGCGAATTAATAAAAGTATTGCGGTGCATCACTCCCATCCGCACAAACTCGGCATTTTCCAACCCTGGAATTAACCGAAAGACTCGCTTCTGTTCGCCCCAACGTAGATTCGTCTGAAACCCCACCATGTTCCACAACTGACCCGCCTTATCTTCTTGGCGCAACTGTACTACCGCATAAGGACGCTTATGCTGATTTTCTGTGGCGCGAAAGTCTCCCTGACGGCTATCAAACAATCCCACAGGCTTCAGGGGACCATAGCGCATCGTATCTTCTCCCCGCCGCGCCATTTCTTCAATCGGCAGACAGCCTTCAAAAAACTTTGCCGTTTCTTGCTCAAAATCCTTCAATTGGGCTTTTTCCGCCTGACACAATTCTTGCCAAAACCTTAAATATTGCTCCCGATTCATGGGACAATTCAGATAAGCTGCCTCTCCCTTGTCATATCGGGACGCCATAAAGGCAATGTCTTGGTTAATCGACTCCCCGACGATAATTGGCGATGCCGCATCAAAGAAACTGAAATAATCCATCCCCGTGAAACGCTGCAAGTCTTCAGCTAAGGCTGGACTTGTCAATGGACCCGTTGTCAGCACCACAACACCTTCTGGCGGAATTTGCGGCACTTCCCCCCGCCGTAACTCAATCAGAGGATGACTAGCAAGGGTTTCGGTCAAATCGTGGCTAAATACCGCCCTATCCACCGCCAACGCCCCCCCAGCCGATACCGCATGGTTATCCGCTTTAGTGATAACAATAGAACCCAGACGGCGTAACTCTTCATGCAACAACCCCGCCGCGCGATCGCTCGATAGCGCCCCAAAGGAATTACTACATACCAATTCCGCTAATTCTCCGGTATGATGGGCAGGACTCATCCGCACCGGACGCATTTCATGGAGTACCACGGGCACTCCCGCTTTGGCAATCTGCCACGCGGCTTCCGTACCCGCTAATCCACCACCAATTACCTGAATTGTCTGTTGTTCCATGTCTTACCTGGATGATCAAAGAAAACGGTGTTTTAACCCGTCCCGAAGTATCCTTTTAGAATCCTCGGTCATTTATGCCGAGGAGAGGTCAATTCTGATCACAAGTATTCCCTAGCCACCAATAATCAATGACCAATGACGACGAACCTATAACCCAATGTAAATTTTGTACGATTCTAGTCGTCTAACATGCTGGGGTCAATTAGAGTAATATCAAACGGGTCGAGGGGACCACTTTTTTTGTCTTCGGGCTTAAGTCGGTAGTATTTCCCACTCACGCCTGCGCCAAACACGACTTGATCGCCATCTTTAAGTTCATAAGTACTAATTTTGCGACCATTAATCAGGATTTTATTGGTGCTAGGTTGACCTTGAAGGTTCCCATCGGCAATTTGGTAACGGTATGAACCGTTATCGAGTGCCATCCGTCGTAACGTTGCATGTTGGCGAGAGACAAACATGGAGAACAGGCGGATATCGCAGCTAGGATCTCGACCAATTGAATAGACTTGTGCTTCTAAATGAAAGACTCGGCGTCCTTTATCATCTTCCACCAGCAATAGATGCCTTTCTTGAGCATCTGTTGCCTGTGAAGACTGTTCTAAGTCCGTGGGTGTACTGTTGGTTTGAGGTTGATGGAATTGAGAAGTTTCAGTTTGAGACATTTTTTTAATCCTTGGGTTTACCGAAGGCGGTAACAACGACAAGTGAATAACCCACACGGGTTTAATCTAGTTTAACCATTAGGCGATCGCACTCTTCGGCACAAAGGAGACAAAGGCAGACAAGAGATATTTTAGCGGGTTAGCAGGAGAAACAACCCTGTACTAGGCTTTCCCGGAGAAAGCTCTAGAAGACAGAACCAATAAGACTGTTTTTTTCTCATGCTATATCGGGAGTTACAGGAGTGGCGACGCTTAAAAATTTAACCATTGAGAAAGGGTTCCAGGAACCGGTAAGAGAATACTCACGAGGATAGTCAGTGCTAGCAATCCGGCAAAATCCCGCCAGTTATCCAATTCTGAAACATCGTTCAAGGCGGGTTCATCGACAACGGGCAGCAAGATTAATATAATCGCCCACAGGAGCAAATCGGGTTGCAAAAATGCCAGAACCAAAACTAATAATCGGCTCAGTTGACCAATGGCTGCACCTGTTCTCTGCCCAAACATCGCGTGGATAATATGACCACCATCCAGTTGACCGACGGGCATTAAATTAAACGCCGTGACGATTAATCCAATATACCCAGCAACGGCGACTGGATGCAGGTTGATCGCCGTGTCTGGCATAAATTGACTCCCTAACGCCAATTTGCTGATGAGTGACAGCAATAAGGAAAAACGCGGATCTAAGGATTGGATATTCACCAATCCTGATTCTTCTGTCAAAGTAACCGGACTAGAATGGGCTAAGCCCCAGAATAGAAGGGGAAAGGTGACCAGTAATCCCGCCACCGGACCTGCAATACCGACATCAAATAAGGCTTTGCGATTAGGTACAGGCGATCGCATCTGGATAAACGCGCCAAAGGTGCCTGGGAAAAAGGGTATAGGGATAAAGTAGGGGAGAGTCGTCCGCATTTTGTAATACATGGCGACGAGGTAATGACCCAGTTCGTGAATCCCTAAAATTGCCATCAGGGCTAAGGCATAGGGCAATCCTGTCAGTAATGCCTCTGGGTTAGATTGTACTTGTTCCGGAGAAAGTCCAGCAATTTGGGTAGCGCCCACCAATGTTGTGGTAAATAAGGTAATGACCACCAGAGCTAACGCTAAACCTGGTCGGGTTAACTCATCATTCAACCGTTTCCCTCTCGACTGGGCGTAGGGGTTGGGAACCAGGGCAAAGAACGGTTTCCCACTGAAGCTTTCCTGAAAAATCACAAAGAAGCGATCGCCAAATTCTGCCTCAACATTATTCCGCACCGTTTTATAGGCAGCATCAGGATTGGTGCGGAGTTTCCCCCGACATAAAACCGCTTGGGGACGATACTCCAGATTTTGGAGATAGTAGACGCCCCAAGGAAAGCAATTTCGCAGATCAGTTTCTTCCTGTTTGGTTATTGGACGCAGCCCTAACTTTTCAGCCGCCTGGGAAACCGTTGATCCAGTCGCTGAGTTTTCAGGGGGTGTCGGCATCCGGTTCATCCTGGTAACCGAGTACCTGCCAATAAAGTAGGCAATGAAAACAAGTAAAATTAGGAGTAACCAGAGTTCCATGATGTACAGATACCCATTCGTGATAAAAGCAAAATCTTGACCAAGATTAGTCCGAGTGGCTAATGATTACAGACCAACATGCATTGTGCAACCTGATTTGTCTCAAACGGATCATCGTGTTTTTCGTCCCAGCTCGTCGCTAAATCTATAAGCTACTGTGTTCAAATCCCCACGCCCAGTCCTTAATCATATTTTCGCATTTCCACCCAATCGCGACACCTTAGGAGGTACAGCTTATTTCATTGTAGAGAATGGGGCTGGGGTGTTGATTGATTGTCCGGTTTGGAATGATGGGACTCACCAATTTTTGCGGGATCACGGAGGTGTCTCCTGTCTATTCATTACCCATCGGGGCGGTATTGGCAAAGCCCAACAGATTCAGGACGCTTTTGGTTGTAACCTGGTGATTCAAGAACAAGAAGCCTACCTGCTAAAGAGCGCCCAAGCTACCTCCTTTGAGCAAGAGTTGGCAATTTCTGATCACTGTACGGCTATCTGGACACCAGGTCATTCCCCGGGTTCAGCTTGCCTTTACCGTTCAAGCGATGGGTGAAGGCTCCCACGCTCTTTAGCTGGGAGATGAAACCGAGCGAACCGTCTAGGTAGCGAATAAATTCGCCAGTCAAATAATTCGGATAACGTTCTACTATTGTGGTAATGTAAATACAA
>NZ_JAVKEW010000025.1:0-14748 GCF_040226375.1 Coleofasciculus sp. G2-EDA-02
TTGACTTGACTACAGCAAAAGGGAAACTGCAAAGCATCAACTGGAAGTATTTCGAGCCAATCTGGAAAGCTGACGGTTATACTTATGTCCACAAAGGAAAGAAATGTCCATTGATTTAACGATTAGAGGAATAGCGATCGCCCGTTATTTCAGGCAAGGCTTAAAAGTAGCTAGCCCAACCCCGCCGTGGAATCAATTCCACGGCTCATAGCTCAAGTCCATTGAAATGGACTCAAAGCCCCCTCAAGCTAGCCGCATCACCTGTTGCAGCATGAACTTTCAGCGTCTGGCGCTGTCTTGATCCCTACACTTTGTAGAAAACCAAGTTTGCTATACGCTTCATAGAGTGAGGAAGGAGAAACGAAACAGGAAAACTACCTCCAGGAAGTTTCCCCATCCATGCTTATGTTGTTTAACTCTACAAGTTGTAGAGTCACTTAAGATGGTAAACGATAGAAATCAAAATATCAACCCCAATGTGCCAAGCTTAAAAGAAATTCGCCTACGCTTGAGTTTGACCCAAGAGGAATTCGGGAAAGCACTAGGAATGGCAGCGAATACAATCAGCCGCCACGAACGGGGGCAACACAAAATTAGGTTTTCTGTGAGTCAGGTTAAACGCCTTAAGGAACTCCTAGAACAAGCGGGAATGTCAATCGACGACTTACCCGACGATATTGATTGAGGCGGTATCAGTACATCCGGTGTCTCAAGACTAGACAGCAACAGCGATAGAGTAAGACTAAGAGACGGTGTGCGATCGCGCTTTTTGGGGTGGAGAGTGCGATCGCGCCTCAATCCTGCCCACATTACACAACAACATGACTGTAGGGGCTTCCTGGCATACGCCCATCAAATTATCGGCTAGAACCGCAACCTTAGAGGGCGCAAGCCTTGCGCCCCTACCCAAATTGGATGCAATGTCACTCTTTAGCGCTAGAAGTTACCGCATCGGCACCGGGGAAACTTCAGTTTAAAGTGCGATCGCGCTATCATAGATGATTCATAGAATTTTCACATAAATCCAGCCATTCTTCATCAACGCTTATCCCAAAAGCCTCTGTGGAGCAGTTATGCTACTAGTTAAGACGATATACATCGCTTACTCCCAAGTTGCAATTAGTGTATCTCACTCCTTATCCCGTTCTCAGTGGATCGAGAACGGGATTTTCCATTTCAAGATGGTACCATTTTGATCAATCAAAAGGGATAGGGAGTTGGGATCAATAACAACGGACAAAGGAGGCATGACCAACGACCTGACCTAACTTTACAGAAACTTTATCGATTTATTATATAAACTTCATCGCAGCTACACACAACTCCGGCAAATTGCATCCATAATAAAAACATAGATGAAATCTTTTTCCCACCCTTGGACGAATCCCCTTTCGGGGATTTTTTTTTAGCAATGTAACTTAACAGAACTTCAAACTAGAATCCCCTTTACCGGATTCTCAAACCCAATACCTGTAAAAGGGGGTGACGATTGTAATCACCCTCTAATTAATGAAAATCTCCGCTCAAGCCCTCTGTGTTGGATTACTATTTTCTGGAGGGTTAACGTCCCCTGTCATCGCCCAAATGCCTGAGTCTGAAATCGATGCGCCACGTTTACCAACTCAGGGAACTGCCACAGATTTGAGAGTTTTACCCCGTATAGGCGGTGAGTTTACCACTGAAGGCGCAGGCTATCAAGACTCATTTTTTAGTCTGGAAGGCTTTGTTCCGATTACTCAGAATCCCGGAAGTACCCTAACTTTTCTAGAGGGACAATTACACCTGTTAACCGACTCCACGATGGGCGGCACTATCCTCCTCGGACAACGGTTCTACAATTCCTCTCAAAACCGGATTCTGGGAGGCTACCTTTCCTACGATACCCGTGATACAGGAAACAGCATCTTTCACCAAATTGGTGCGGGGTTTGAACGACTAGGAGAGGATTGGGATTTGCGAGTGAATGCTTATTTGCCAGTCGGTGAACGCCGCCAAAAGGTGGATGAGTCGTTCTCCCTGCGCGGATTTGGGCAGAATAATTTACTCCTCAATCATCGCCAGCACTTTGAAGCGGCGATGGCTGGATTTGATATTGAAGCGGGGGGACGGTTGTTGCGACTGGGGGAAGGAGATTTACGGGGATATGCGGGGGTTTATTATTACGGTGGGGAGGGAACCGATAATACTATTGGGATTCGAGGGCGCTTGGAAGCACATCCCACGGATTATCTGAATCTGGGCTTATCGGTGCAAACTGACCAAATTTTTGACACTCGGATTGTCCTTAGTTTAGGCGCAACCTTCCCCGGAACCCGCCCCCGTGGGGTTGAACCCGCTAACTCTTTGGCGCGTATGGGAGAATCGGTGGGACGTATTGCAACTATTATTGTCGATGAACAAACGGAAAATGGACAAGTCGCGGCGATAAACCCCCAAACCGGTCAACCTTGGCAGTTTCAGCATGTCACCTTGGGGATGAGTACGGGAAATGGTACGTTTGAAACGCCCTTTGGTACAGTGCAGAATGCATTGAGTGTGGCTGGGGCTAATGAGATTGTCTATGTACAGGTGGGTACAACTTCCCAGATGGAGGGTTTTCAGCTAGCTGATAGGGTAGCGGTACTCTCAGCAGGTTCAGTCCAACGGATTGATACTCAGCAACTGGGTACGGTGCAGTTACCTTTATCTGGAAGCGGTCAGTTTCCCACGGTTATGGGAACGGTGACCCTAGGCAATAATACCACCTTGACTGGGTTTGCGATCGCGAATGTCACCGGCAACGGTATCCAAGGCGCAAATATTGATAATGTCACGATTCAAGATAACCGCATCACTAACGCCACAGGACAAGGGATTAGTTTAATCGATGTCACCGGAACCAATGCAATTGCTCGTAATGTTATCACAAACACGGGTCAGCAGGGCATTTTTATTCAAGCTTCGGGAACCACTCAACAAGAACTCACCCTCGATAGTAACCAAATTCGTGATAGTGGCGCTCAAGGTGTTTTTATTCAAGCCTCCGGCGAGGTGCAACAGCAATTAACCGCAACCAATAATCAAATTAGTAATAGTGTTGGTCAAGGATTTTATCTGGCTGCTAATAATAATAGTCGCCAAACTTTTGAGGTTGTGAACACAAGCATTAGTAACACTGTCCTCGATGCAAATGGGGATGGGGGTCAAGGTGTTTTTATGCAAGCCAATGCCAGCGCCCAGCAAGTCTTAACCCTAGATACCTTAACGGTTACAGAAAGTGCAGGTCAAGGCATCTTTGTCGCGGCAAATGGGAATGGAGATGACCTAACCCAGCAATCTGTCCAAGATTTTAACCTCAGCAATGCCACCGTTAACGAAAGTACAGGACAGGGGGTTTTTATTGCGGCTAATAATAACAGTCAACAAACCTTTAATATTGATGCCAGTACAATTAACCAGACTCGCCTCGACAGTAATGGGGATGGGGGTCAAGGTGTCTTTATTCAGGGAAATAGCGTCGCGGTTCAAGACTTTACCCTCAACAGTACCACAGTTACCAATAGCGCTGGACAAGGTATTTTAATTGCTACTAATGGCGATGAAAATGACTTAACTGCCCAATCAAGACAGGAGTTTCAACTCAATAACACTCAAGTTAGTGATACCGTAGGTCAGGGTATTTTTATTGCCGCAAACAATAACAGTGAACAAGTCTTTAATCTCGACAGCAGCACGATTAGGAATGTTGGACTCGATGCCCAAGGCGAAGGCGGACAGGGGATTTTTGTGCAAGGTAACCGTTTGGCAGTCCAGGAGTTCCAGATTAATAGTCCCACGATAACTAATAATGCTGGACAGGGTATTTTTGTTGCCACGAATGGGGATGCAAACGACCTCAGTGTCCAGTCGCGCCAAGAGTTTGGTATCACAGATGCCCAGATTACTGATAGTACAGGTCAGGGTATTTTTATGAGTGCTAATAATAATGGTTCTCAAAAATTTGAGATTAAAGATAGTACAATTGATGGCACAAGCTTGAATGATCTAGACAGTGGGGGTCAAGCTGTTTTTGTCCAAGCTAATAGTATCGCTCAACAAGAATTCACGATTGATAATGTCCAAATTAGTGATAGTCAGGGTCAAGGTATTTTTGTCGCGGCGAATGGGGATGAAGAGAATCTAGAACAGCAATCTCAGCAACGGTTTCAGATTAGCAATGTTCAGATTAGTAATAGCACTGGGCAGGGGATTTTTATATCCGCAAATAATAATAGCAGACAAGAGTTTGATATTGAAACCAGTACAATTAGGGGTACAATTCCTACCAGTGGAACTGATGGGGGTCAGGGTATTTTTGTCCAGGGAAATGCTGTCGCGGTGCAGGATTATCGGATCAAGAATACTACGATTACCGATAATGTTGGTCAAGGTATCTTTTTGCAAGGGAATGGCAATGCTCAAACGATTGCTGATGTTGAGTTGACAATTTTGGATAAAAATGCTATCCCAGGATTTAATGCCGTACTCAATAGCGATCGCACGTTCTGCCTAGCCCTAACTGAGAATACCAGTACGACAGAGTTCCAGCTTCAGCGCAATGATGGCACATTCGAGGTCGTTAATCTCGATAATCTCCCTCAAAATAATACAGGAACCATTAATTTTGCCCCCAGCCAGGAAGATTTTACCCCCGTTCCCCAGTGTAATTGAAGGTAGAAGAGCAAACATCATATCCTATTGTAGGGGCGGGTTTAGCCGTTTAATTGACGGGTATACCGATAACTTATCAACAAAACCCGCCCTCTGGTCGTTTAGATTTGAGACAAAGGATGTAGCGTGCTTCTCAAGGGAGCAAGTAGAACGAATGACGAATAGCTATTTTGTCAAGATCAGTTTTGGATCAGAATAAAACTGCGTCAGAACTGATCTAGAATATCGTCTAGCTTATGAGCCAATATAAAAGTAGCAAGACTCCAGATGCAGTCATCAACCAAAAAACTCTGCCTGAAGGAGAAAAGCATACACCCTGATACTTGTCCTCAGCCTTTCACAGAAAGCGCTGAGGTTTTTCGTATGTTGCCACTTTAACGAGTGCGGATTGCTTGAATAAATTCGTTCACCGCATCGTACTGATCAGGATACGCAATGTAGCGCAACAACAGCGCCTTATCCAAATCGGGGAAAAATTGACTACGATTCACCTCTTCGTACTCCCCAGAAGCGCCCAGAGAGAATATTCTCATCTGATCAGATTTCCAGAACCAGACTTCAGGGACTCTTCTGGGTTTATACAAATCCCGTCTGTCGATAGTTCCACTGGTAACAATAATTTCGATAACAATATCAGGCGTTTCCTTATTGCTACCAATGCAATAAGATTCATCCGGTGTACCGGAGGCATATCCTGGCGATTCTAGCGTAAATCCACCACGCCTGTAAAATCGGATGCCCTTTTCTCTCATGTAAGCTTCTAACAGCAAGCTAAAAGTGCTTTTTATATTCTCATGAAATGCCCCAATCGGAGACATGATTTCCATTACCCCGGCTAAGTAAGTCAGTCTGACACCTTGATTATTCTGCAATTGGGTTTCGATAGCCTTGAACTGTTCCCAGGTAATATCGTGCAAAGTCACCAGTTTTTCGGCTAGGGGTGGTTTGGGTTGCTTGTCTAAAAGGGAGACATTCATGGCTTTTTCTGGCAAACAAGGTAATTTTAGGTAGGGTAAGCTGTCAACCCAACGATTAAGCCAACTGCTTCACGCGAAACTGCTGCAATTCCTCTGGACGCATCGCTCCTTTTTCGGTAATAATGGCTGAAATTAACTTCGCTGGCGTGACATCAAACGCCGGATTATAAAACTCCACACCCGTGGGACAAATCACCGTCTCACCAACTTGATAAATTTCCGAGGGATGGCGTTCTTCAATTGGAATTAAATCGCCTGTGGGTAACTCAAAATCAACTGTAGATAGGGGTGCGGCGACAAAGAAAGGAATATTATGGGCTTTGGCGAGTAATGCCACACTATAGGTGCCAATTTTATTCGCCGTATCCCCATTTGCCGCAATTCTGTCTGCACCCACCACCACGGCATCAATCAATCCCCGATTCATACAATGGGCTGCCATATTATCGGTAATCAACGTTACTGGGATTCCTTCTTGCACACATTCCCAAGCCGTCAGTTTTGCCCCTTGCAACCGGGGACGAGTTTCACAAGCATAGATTCTGGCTAACCGCTTCTCGCGCCAGGTTGAACGCACCACCCCCAAGGCGGTACCGTAGCCGGCTGTGGCTAGGGAACCAGCATTACAATAGGTAAGAATACATAATTTTTCTGGAGTCGCGGGCATCGCCGTCAACCCATGATCCCCGATCGCGTTACAGATCTGTAAATCTTCAACCTGAATCCCTTGGGCGGTTTCCAGGAGTGCGGTTTTTAAGTGATCCACTGAACCAATGGTTTCATGGGCAGTTTTCAACATCCGCGCGATCGCCCAAAATAGATTCACCGCTGTTGGGCGAGTTTGACGCAGGAGTTTGGCAACCTCTTCGAGTTCAGTTAAAAACGTCTCGCGATCGCCTGTTTTAATGTCTCGCGCCCCCAAGTACATCCCGTAAGCCGCCGCCACACCAATCGCCGGCGCCCCTCGGACTATCATGGTTCTAATTGCCCGTGCCATATCCTCACAGCACTTAATTTCAACGACGGCATAGTTTTGGGGTAAACGGGTTTGATCAATCAGTAGCACGCGATCGTCGCGCCAAACGATGGGATACACCGGATTGTTGGGCATAGTTACTAAGGGAGTTAACGAACCAGGGAAACTGAGTATAGTTTAACCTGCTTTGGTCTTTTGTCATTTGTCCTTACCCTTTAGCTTTCCACCATGATCTAATTTTTCGCATCAGGTAAACGATTAAGCTCTTGGAGAGTTTCTCAAATTTATAGTAAAACAGGATATCCATCATCTCTTGAGTCTCTAGAGGTGCCAGATAAGATACACCTTCATCAATTTTTTGGTCGCTTTCAATTAAATAGCGTTTCATGCCAATCTTTTCTGACAGATTCCAGCTCCGGGAAAATTTCTGATATATTTCTTTTTGATAATCCTGAAAACTGGCATATTCAGCCTTTAAATACTTCTGAATATGCTTACCAGCTATTTCGGCACAATCCATGGCATGTCGAATGCCTTCACCGCCCAAAAGGTTTACCATTGATACAGCATCCCCAATGGCAATAATGTTATCGCGATAGTAAATATCCTGAAGTCCGCTGGAATAATGTAGGGTTGACCCATGAATATCGATAATTTTATAGTCTTTGGCTTGTATATACTCGTGAATCAGTAAATCAATATAATATCGAATCGATTCCGTCTGCTTAATAAGTTTGTGATCCAACCGATAGGATGCCGCCCCCACCTTTAACCGAGGCTTCTCCATCGGAAATATCCAAGAATAGCCTTTTGGCATCCATTTATGCCCCAAGAAAAACCAGAGAGAATTAGCATACTTCTCATACTCATTGTCTGAGACTTCAATTAAATATTCAATCCCAGACGGCTTTAGGAACGCAGGTTTCTCGCTTTCTTTCCTATACATGACTGCTCTAGCTGGTCCTGTCGCATCCACCAGCACCTGGGTGGTGACAGTAATGGGTTCACCCCCTGGCGGCTTCAGTTCAACCAACGTCTCGCCCTGTTTTTGGGCATATTTTATATATCGATATCCCAGCCAAACGTCACCGCCACAAGATTTAACTTCATCAGCCAGGAATTTTCTCAACTTAGCGAAATTTAAGACAGCCCCTAAGGTTTGCGGAGAATCCCAATTTTGGGTTAAATTAGTGGTAACAATCACCAAATTCTGCCAAAAACTACCGACAACATCCTCAGGCAAGTCAAATTTTTCTAAGGTTTCTAATGGCGTAGCCGCACTCGAAAAATCATTTTTTTCAAAGGTTTCATGCTGCTCGACCAACAAAACATGATAACCGGATTTAGCTAACCACCTAGCACATTGTCCCCCGGCTGGACCTGCGCCAACTACGACAACATCGAAATTTCGCATACTATATTAGTAAAGGGTGTCATGAGTCCAGTCTCTCATACCAGGTTGCAATTTTAGCGGTAACGGTTAATTTTTTTTTGCAAAGGGTGAAGGTAAAACAGGCTTCCTTTCCATCTTGCTCCTTTACCCTGTCCATTTGTTACTGCTTTCAAAGAGGATTGGAAATCGGGGATGAGGAAACGTTAGATCCTCGATGATCAGTTGAACTATTACTCAGTCCTAAATGACAAACCTGATCCCTCCTTCTACCTTTAGGAGGGGACGTTTGGGCTGCAAAACGCCACTGAGTATCAAATGAACCATTCCATAATTATTTATGAAACCATCTAAACGTGAGCAAATTGCCCAAGCCGCTATGCAACTTTTTATCCAGCATGGCTACAGGGAAACAAGTATGGATCAGATAGCCACCGAGGCAGACGTATCTAAGCATACCATTTACAATCATTTTCACTCCAAAGAAGGATTGTTTATCGAATTGGTGGAACAGTTCATTGATGAGCAGTTTCAGCCAGAGTTTCAGTCTGAACTGTCTGATGAGCCAGCAATAGGGTTACGCAGACTGGCAGAGGCATTTCTATTGAAAATGAATAATCCAGAGTACGGGGCGTTTCTACGTTTATTGATTGCTGAATCTGGTCATTTTCCTCACTTGGCACAATTGTTTATCCGCCAAGTTATTGGGGAAGAAAGTCATAGTCTGAAGCAGTATTTTGAGTCCCATCCGGACTGGCAAATTCGTGATCCGGAGTTGACTGCTTATATTTTTTTGAGTTCTATGTCTTCCTTTATACTTTTTCAAGAAGTTATGCAAGGAAAGTCAATTTTGTCAATAGAACAAGACCGTTTAATTGACCAGTTAGTTGACTTGGTTTTATCGAACTCGGCTGTCCAAGTTTTATCACCGCCCTGAGACGAATGGTTTCCGTGATAAGTTTATCATTGGTCAAATTTAGCGGTTGAGAGTAGGGCGGGTTTCGTTGTTGAGTGTGAGGTTGGTTTACTCATTGAATCCCTAAACCCGCCCCTACATCTTCCCCTAAACCCGCCCCTACATCTTTGGCGTGCGATCGCGGGGGAGTTAAACCAGTTTCAGATCAGGATATTCCGCTAATACATCATCTGAGGTTAATGTATCGCCTTCGGCTTGGGGTGTCCAGAGGACTTCAATTGCCAATAAGCGCTCGCTTGACACACCACCTATCTGACGCAAGGCTTGACGCAAGTCATCAGAACTATTGATGGTGGGTAATTCCAGCTTCCCTTGTACGCCGGCTAAAAGGGTGACGATAATGTATTCACCGGGAGCTTGAGATTCAACCAAGGCTCCATTCCCTTCAACCGCTTTGGCAGTCCCTTGGCGCAGTTGACCCTCATAATTAGATAAGGTTTCTTCGGCAAATTTACTGCGTTCTGCTAAAGAGAGCTGATTAAACCGGGCTTCGGCGGCGTCTAAAGCAATTTGTTGGGATTGCGCTGCACCATACACCCAGTATTCAGGATGGCGTAGTAAGGCTAAAGTAGACTCTTGCAGCACTTGCGCTCGTCCTTGAGGTGAATCGGTATCAGCTTGTTGAGCTAACTCGTCAAGTTCCTGCTGAAGATTACGCGCACTGGCAAGTAAACCCACTTGCAAGCGTCCCACGGAAACCTTGGGATTGATTGTATTAGGGATATCATTTGCGCCCCCTTCACCCAGACGACGGAAAGACTGCACCAAGAAATTCGCGATCGCAAAGAAGATCAGAATCCCAAACAGACTACCCATACCACCGAAGCCGAAGAAGGGTAAGAGGAAGGGAAAACCAATTCCTCCCCCACCATATCCATAACCGCCACCGGGAGCGCGATATCCCCCACCAGGGCGAGAATAGGTACGACTGGGAGCGCGGAAGGAACCGCCACCAATTCTACCACCACTGCGAGCAGCTAAGGCGTCACTGGCATTCCCCAGGACTAAGGTAAAAATGAGACCAAAAACGAGCAGAGACTTTAAAAGGGGTTTGAGCTTTGAAAAAGGATGGTTACGCATAGGTTAATTAAGACTATCCCAACTGAGGTGAGTTTCCCACGGCTGACATTAGCCATGTGCAGTCTCTTCCCACTCCTGAATCTAAACTAAGCAAGACGAATCACCTCAAGCTGGGTGGGTATTACTGACTACACTTCCACTGTATCGTTCTCTTTCATTAGCTCAAACATCCTAAGAGTCGAGATTACCGATTCTTCATTTGTCAGGGAACAGGAAACAGGATAGTGTAGAGACGTAGCATGCTACGTCTCTACACCCCCCAGCTCCCCCAGCTCCCCTACCCACCACCGACAATCGTCACCACTTCTAGCTGATCCCCTTCCTTAATCTGAGTCGTTGACCAAAACTGGCGGTGGAGAATCTCACCATTGTACTCAACCGCCACTAAGCGCGGATTTAGGTCAAGCTGTTCCAAAAGCTGAGGCAATTTGGTGTCAGCCGCACAGGTACGGGATTCACCATTCACTTGTAGAGTAATTTGATCGCGAGTGTTGGTCATAATTGAGGAGTACCCGCTTCAATACGACGCAGGTTTTGTTCTTTGGTGAGTTGAGAGAGGAAATACTGGGTAACCAATGTCGGTTGTTCCGCTTGCATGATCGCCCGCACGATCGCGACTCTTTTTGCTCCCGCTCCTAAGACCTCATGAATATTATTCGGATCAATGCCACCGATGGCAAACCAGGGAATTGATGCCTTTTGTGCCGCGTACTGCACATAGTCTAAACCCGCCGCCGCTTTGCCGACTTTGGTGGGGGTTTCATATACAGGTCCTACGCCAATGTAATCGGCGCCTTCTGTAATTGCCCGTTGCATTTCGTCCGAATTTGTGGTAGAGCGACCAATAATCCGATGGGGTCCGAGGAGTTTTCTCGCTACAGCAATGGGCATATCCTGCTGTCCTAAATGAACGCCATCGGCATCAATCGCCAGAGCCAAATCCACGCGATCGTTCATAATAAACAATGCCCCGTAATGGTGGCACATCTGGCGCAGTTTCTGGGCTTGAGCGAGTCTGACCAAATCTTCAGCCCCCTTTTCCCGATACTGAACTAACGTCACTCCCCCTTGTAGCGCCGCTTCTACCGTGGGTAAGAGTTGGTCTGAGGGTAAGGTGACTAAATAAAGCTGCGATCGCTTCAGCAGTTGATAGCGGTGGTAGATGAGCAACTGACTCTCTAGGGTATAGACCCGATAGCGCATTTGTTTGCAAGCGGCTCCCATACTGGGACTATACAGTTTACCATATTCCTCTAGTACCCGTAAGGCTTCCTGAACCCGACAGAGGTTGGCTTGCAAAACTTGTTGGATATTGGCACGTTTTTCTTCCTGGGGATGAGACAGTTCCGTCCCTAGATCACCAGGCGTATCCCGCTCGGCGCGAATCTCTTGACTATGCCAACGGGCAAGTTCTTGGCGCATCTGTTTGCATTCACTTGCCATCTGCACGCTATTTAGACCAAAGCGACACCACTCTTCGATAATCCGTAAGCCTTCTCTGGCTCGGTCTAAATTCGCATCTAAAATCCGGCAAACTGCTGGTTCTTGACCCATCCAACCGTTGTACCCGCTCATCGCCAACTGCTCCACGTTATTTCTTATCCTAACAGGGTGACGGCTTTTATTTCTTGACCGAGTATGATGTGGTTCATAAGTGTTGGAAATTTTCCATAATTGTAGAACTGTTGTTGATTCGTTATTCTAATGCAACTAAGTACAGTAAACTCAAAACATGAGGTTGAGATTCACAGCGCCGGAAATGATTAAGCCCTACCCAATTAAACAGTTTCGCCACCCACACTTAGTCCGGTGTGGGTTCGGTGCCCTTGCTGTGGTTTCTCTCGGCTGCATCACCCTGACTCCTCTGGGTTTGCCCCAAGCTATGGCACAGTTAACCTTGATTCCCCAGGGACTTGTTGCCCAGAATCAGCAAGACACCCCACTGTTGTTGGTCAACCCCATGACTGGGGATGATATTAATGGTAATGGTAATATGGATTCCCCGTTCAAAACCATTGCCAAAGCTTTACAAGTGGCTCAACCGGATACGGTGATTAGATTAGCGCCCGGTATCTATAGTGCCCAAACTGGCGAAACCTTTCCCTTAATTTTGCCCCCCGGCGTCACGTTGCAAGGGAATCCCCGAACTAGAGGGGAGAATATTATTATCCAAGGGGGAGGTTTATTTGAGAGTCCCACCCCATCCCAGCAGAATATTACTATTCTGGCAGCTAACCCCGCTACAGTAACCGGGGTGACGATTACTAATCCCAATCCTCAAGGGTATGGGTTATGGATTGAATCAAGTTCACCGATGGTGGTGGATAATACCTTTACAGAAAATACCAGCGCCGCAATTGTGGTGAAGGGAAATAGTGCGCCAACCATTCGCAGCAATTACTTTTATAACAATGGTGGCGAGGGTATTCTCGTGGCGGGGACATTACAGGCAGATGTGCGGGAAAATGTGTTTATTGATCGGGATAACCCTAGCTTGGAATTGAGTCGCAACCTTGCCTCAACCCTAGCTGAATCCCCCACAACTCCGAGTATTCCAGAAACTGAATCGGTATCTGAACCCGTTGAAACCACGGCGAATCCTTCCCCAACTCCGAGTATTCCAGAAACGGAATCGGAACCTCAACCCGTTGAAACCACGGCGAATCCTTCCCCAACTCCTGAACAGGTTTCCCCCATCGTTGAACCCGATAGGAGTATCTCCCAGTTAGAAATACTCCCCACCACATTCCCCTCAAACGGAACAACCCTATCGGCGGCGAATCCCAAAGAATTAACCGAGACTCAACCCGCAGCCATGGCTCAAACAGCCCTATCCCCCTCAACCTATTCCATTTCCGCCGCGTCTTTTCCGGTTCCCTCTAGTCTCCAGTCTCAAGAGAAGCCCACGAATCCAGCGACAGCCGCAACTGTTCCCCAGCTCATCAATATTTCTGTCCCCTCGCCAACCCAGACAGAGATACCCGATAAATCCACACCAGCCGCCTCTGAACCTGAAGCTGAAATAGGAGATGTCACGGTTAATTCTCCAGAGTTCCCCAGCCGGGATTCTGTTCCCGTACTCAATAGCAACAATCCACCCGCTATTCCCCAGGAACAGCCCCCAAAAACCCTACAGGGAGGGCGCTATCGGGTATTAGTCGCCGCCAAAACTGACGATCAACAAACCTTGGTGCGATCGCTCATTCCTGGATCATTCCGTACTTCTTACAATGGGACATTGATGATGCAAGTGGGATTATTTAGTAGCCGCGAAAATGCCCAACAGATTCTGGATTTGCTTAAGGAGCAGGGATTAACCGTTAGGATAGAAACCCTTCAGGACTAGAATAGCACCGACTTAAGCGAGGTTCGTCGTTGCACTTTCTAATGTTAGTTGAATTCGTCGGCAGGCTATCCAAAAAGATTTAGTATTAATCCGCTAACACAACGGATAGCGGTAAGCTATCCATATTAAAACGTCAGCTTGAAGATTAAAAGTTTTATTTATATCAGGAGGGTGGTGGAAACAAAGGTAGCTGACTGGGGAGTGATGCTTCCTCTTCTGTTGCGGATTGGAGTTGGGGTTAGGGGATGAAGGGGAAAAGGAAAGTGCGATCGCGCCTTTGCTTCCCCAGACATTCCCAGGATGCCAGACTTAGGGTAGATTGGGTAAACAGGACTCAAACCCTTACCAAGGACAAAAGACTATTATCCAGGGATTCAGCCGATGGGAAGAGATTACGCCGTGATTGGCACAGGCGCGATCGGAGGTTTTTACGGCGCTTGCTTGCAAAAAGCTGGACTCGATGTCCATTTTCTCCTCCGGCGCGATTATGACTATGTGAAAGAGCATGGTTTGGCAATTTCGTCAACCTTCGGAGACTTTACCTTACCCCAGGTGAATGCCTACAACCATGTCAAAGATATGCCCCCAAGTGATGTCGTATTAATCGCCCTAAAAACCACCCAAAATCATCTCCTTCCTCACCTGCTTCCGCCTCTTATCAAACCTGGAACCGTAGTTCTCACCTTGCAAAATGGCTTAGGGATTGAACCTGAAATTGCTGCCATAGTTGGGGAAACCGTGGAAGTTTTAGGGGGACTCTGCTTTGTCTGTTCAAATAAAATTGGTTTGGGTCAAATTCATCACCTTGATTATGGTCAAATCCAGCTCGGCGCATACAGCAAAAACCACCAACCCCGAGGAATTACCCCAACAATGCGTCAGATTGCGGCTGACTTTGAGCAAGCCAATATTCCGATTCAGCTTTCTGAGAATTTACTGCTTTCCCGTTGGCAGAAATTGGTGTGGAATATTCCCTATAATGGTCTATCTGTCGTATTAGATGCCACAACTGATGCAATTATGAAGGATAGTCATGGGTATCAGATGACGGAACAACTGATGCGAGAAGTTGTAGCCGGGGCGGCGGGGTATGGTTTACAGATAAACTGAAGTTCCCCCAGCAAAAAAAATGAAACTGCCTCACTGTGCGGCTTTGCGCGATTTTTTAGCCGCCCTACATGGGTACAATCGCTGAAACCTTGATGTAGCGTGGGTTTCAACCGATCTCTTGTCATATTGCAAAAATAGCGCGATCGCGCTATTTTTGCAAGTGCTACATGGGTACGATATTTGAGGGTTTTAGCGCTCAAACCC
>NZ_JAVKEW010000026.1:0-9162 GCF_040226375.1 Coleofasciculus sp. G2-EDA-02
TAGGATGCAGGGCTTGTAAAAAGCTAGCACATCGAGTACTAGCTTTTTACTTGGGGGAGTCCATGTATCCCCACCCTACTCCACTTCGTTCCGCTGAGGATGGGGTTCTATAGCTCCCCCTCTCCCCCCACGTTTCGATAGCTAGATCAGATCACGATAGTATCGTACCCTGATCACAAAGGGATAATTGATTGGGTAGGGGCACGGCAATGCCGTGTCCTATTATCACCATCGTAGTGGTATGGCAAACCTTAATTTGATAGATTGCCTCATACCCGCCATGGCTGTCATGGGATTCTGCTCCTCAATTCTGCGCCAAGGAAACTTAGGGTACACTCTAAAAGTCGTGTTTCTAGATTCGTAACTACATCCACCCGCCTGATTTAATTTCTTACACTAACGTTATGCGCTCTACCCTAAAGACGCCAACATCGTCTCACGCTTGGCAGGATTTGCCCTTGGCTCAAGTGCCAGACTCTCTACAACTGGATAACATTAAAACCCAGTTGGACTTAATCTTGATGGCGCTGGAAGCCCTGGCGGGTATTGGTTCTGAAGCAATGCTGCAAGCGGCGGCTGACTTGAATTTAGAGTCAGTGGTGTCCGATCGCGTCGGGTTATGGCGTCTGCGTCAGTCTAACCCCCAGCGTAAAAGTTCAGGGGGGCGCAAAAAATTGGATGTGGAAGAAGCGCGATCGCTCGTTTTGATTATTTGCCACCTAGCTAAACAGCATCAGGAACTCATTCGTCGGGCTCTAGCCCTTTTGGAACAAATGACTGAACAAAATAGTGAACCCCATCGTACTGCTTTGTTAGGAGATTATCTCGATACATTTATCAACACCTATCAGGAACGGATGGAGCAAAGAGACAATGTATCCATGGATTTACTCAATCAACTGGCATTCAAACTACTAATTGATTTACTCTTTTACAGTGATTCTCATGGTCATCGGCGTCTCTGGTTAGCTTTATTAGGTTCAGCGTCTGCGTAGGGGCGGGTTTTACTACTATCATTTTCTTTGCACCTGGATGTAACTAAACCCGCCCCGACTAAGTGCGAAAATTTTGTGTCAAATAACTAATGACAAATGACGAATAACAAATGATAATGCCTAGCTCAGTTCTACACCGCTATACTCCACCCACTTGTACTCTAGAAATTGTGGCAAAAACTTCACCCTTATCGCGATGGGTGGGGAAATCTGTTGTGAAGGACTTACGTTTTGAGTTGCATTTTGACGATCCTCGACAGCCTGATGAAAAGCTGATTACCATAAAAGGCGATCGCACGGAACTTGATGTCTTATATGAGGCAGTTAGCCAATACATACAAAACTTCCTCAACGCTTCTTCCCAACCATTACCCTGGACTAAATTAACGCCTTCTGTACAACCTGATCATCCAGACGAATCCAAATCTATTGCCCAACACTCAACCTCTCCTATCTCCTTAGTTTCCTCGGCTCAACCTCAAGAAACTCAAGAATCTGAAATACCATTCACCAAGTTACAACCCTTAAAACCCTGGACGCTACCCTTAGGCATTACCCTAAAACCCAAAGGGTTAGTTACCCATGAATTAGTTCTCGGTCAACTAGCAAACGAAGACTCTGGATCAGTAGTGTACTTAAGTGTCCTACAACTATTCGATTTAGCCACAGCTTTAGATGACTATGCGGCAGAAATTTTAGCCTTACCCAATCTTAATCGCGCCAGTACCGCCAAAGTCCTACCCCTTTGGACAAAAGCCGCCGCCGCCCTCGTCTTAGCCGTAGGATTAACCACGGCGGGTGTGAGATGGTTCAATCAATCCCAATTAACTCAGCAAACCGCAACCTCAACCCCCAATCAAGCCTCAGATTCAGCCGAAGAAGTCCCCTCAAACCTGGCTCAAGTACCGCCACTACCCACAACCTCACCCTTACCTTCGCCGCCTGCGCCGATTCCGACTCCAACCATACCGCCCTCCTTAGCCAACGCTCCCACATTACCTCCCCCCCAACCCGTTCAACCCCCAACACCATCGGCTCAAAGTTCATCGCCAGCACCAGTAATCCAACGTCCAGAAATTTCCATCGCGCCTCCACCCCAGCGCCCTCCTGCTCAACCCGCGCCGAGTACAGCCGCATCTCCCACTCCACCCCCTACCCAGCCCAGTCGCCTTCCAGCGCCCCCTAGCAATACCCAAAGGTCACCTAGTTCGACCCAAATACCCGCAACACCCCCACCTCTGCCCGTATTTCCCCCTCTTGATGTCACTCCGGCTACACCGGAACTCCCAGGAGCGACAAGTCGTTCGCCTGTTCTCACCCCTCCTCCTTCTCTCTCAATAGAGACAGAGCCAACCGAGTTGGGTAACACTGATGAAGTAGCGAGGGATAGACTCTTTGACACAATTCCCCAAGTCGCACAGGCGAGAAACTATCTGCAACAGCGATGGCAACCGCTAGAGGACTTGACAAAAGCGCTAGAGTATCGGCTATTTATCGCCCCAGATGGTTCCATTGAACGGATTATTCCTCTGGGAGGAGCCTCACAAGTTCACATTGAACAAACCGGTATTCCGTTAGTAGGCAAACCGTTTGTTTCACCCGTTGAAGGAGACAGGAATCCCATAATTCGGGTTGTACTTAATCCAGATGGTCAAGTTGAGACATTTTTAGAGCCAATGCGATGAAAGAAACACAGATGATGGTATAGCTGTCTTGACACTAATCCTCAAAATAATCCCAATTCAACCCTTTGTATATGTTTGACTATCCGAAATGGAACTATACTATGGGGAATTGGGAATGGGAAAACCCCACACAGGAGAATTCCCTCATTCCCATTGCCCACTACCTAAACTACAATGCGCGTTTTACTCCTTTATCCCCAGTTTCCCAAGTCCTTCTGGTCTTTTGACAAAGCCATCGAACTGGTTGGACGCAAGGTGACTCTGCCGCCTTTGGGTATGATTACAGTGGCAGCGATATTGCCTCAGACTTGGGAATTCCGTCTGGTAGACCGGAATGCGAGGTTAGAAACTCAAGCAGATTGGGATTGGGCAGATTTGGTTATTGTATCCGGGATGATTGTCCAAAAACCTGATTTGTTGCATATCATTCGGGAAGCCAAGCGGCGCGGGAAGACAGTTGCAGCCGGAGGTCCCTACTTTACCTCTGTACCCGATACAGCATTACAAGCTGGGGTCGATTTTCTAATTTTGGATGAGGGGGAAATTACCTTACCCAAGTTTGTCGAAGCGCTGGAACGCGGAGAAACCTCTGGCGTATTGCGTTCTGATGGAGAAAAGCCGGATGTCACCAATACCCCGATTCCTCGCTATGACTTACTGAATTTAAGCGACTACAGTGATATGTCGGTACAGTTTTCTAGAGGCTGTCCGTTTCAGTGTGAGTTTTGTGACATTATTGTCCTCTATGGACGTAAGCCGCGCACGAAAAGCCCAGCACAACTACTCGCCGAATTACAACGACTCTATGACTTGGGGTGGCGGCGTTCGATTTTCCTAGTGGATGATAACTTTATTGGCAATAAGCGGAACGTTAAGCTATTATTGCGAGAACTTGGACCGTGGATGGCAGAACACGGCTATCCGTTCCGCTTAAGTACAGAAGCTTCCGTCGATTTGGCACAGGATCAGGAATTGCTAGATCTGATGATAGCGGCTAATTTTACGGGTGTGTTTTTGGGAATTGAAACACCGGATACGGAGAGTCTATCCCTCACCCAAAAATTCCAAAATACTCGCAACTCCCTGATGGAAGCGGTACAAACCATTAATCGCACTGGACTGCGGGTGATGGCAGGGTTTATTATTGGCTTTGATGGGGAAAAACCCAAAGCAGGCGATCGCATTATCGAGTTTGTAGAAGCTACAGCAATCCCCCAAGCCATGGTGAGTATGCTTCAGGCTCTGCCTAATACGGCGTTATGGCATCGACTTAAGCGAGAGGAGCGTCTGTTAGAAGAAGATAAGGAAGCGAATATTCACCAAGGAACCTTAATTAATTTTATCCCCACTCGTCCTGTAGAAGAACTCGCTCGCGAATATGTCAGTTGTTTCTGGGAATTGTACGAACCCCACCGTTATCTGGGGCGAGTGCATCGCCATTTCCTCCAGATGCAACCCACGCCGCACAAGCGCAAATTTAAGATACCAGACTGGATGACTCTGCGGGCGCTATTAATTATTATGTGGCGACAGGGAGTCAAGCGTTCCACTCGGTTCCAATTTTGGCGTCAATTATTCTCCATTTTGCAAAACAATCCCCGCATCTTTGAGCGTTATATCGTCAATTGCGCTCATCTAGAGCATTTTCTGGAGTATCGTCAAATTGTCCGGGATAATATTGAAGCACAATTAGCGGAATATTTAGCGGAACAAGCCAAGATTTCTGCTGAAGTGAGAGAAACCGAATTAGTCAGCTAAATTGGCGATTGGCGTGACACAGCTAAAATTGCAGATTAGATTTGACGATTGAATCGGGTACACGTCAGTCATTGGTGTCAACTTAAGCGCCAAAAGCAGGGGGAGCAATGTAGAGACGCGCCATGGCGCGTCTGACCATGGCGCGTCTCTACTTTGTTACGGGGTCTTTAAGCCTCGCCCATGACGCTTTAAGCCTCAACTAATAACGCTTTAAGCCTTGACTAATAACGCTTTGAACCTCGATTAATAACGCTTTAAGCCTTGACTAATGACGCTTTGAACCTCGCTGGGGACACTTGGAGCCTTGCTCACGACGCTTTAAGCCTCGACTAATGACGCTTTGAGCCTCGCCCCCGACTCAGGACGACAGACATAGATTCGATCAAGCTATACATGGTGCGTTACATTTCATTAACGCACCCTACAAGATCTGCGATCGCACTCTTGCTCCCCTCTCCCCATTCCCCCCATGGAATAAAAGGCGAAGCATCCCCTGGCTTCCCCGTGCAACAAAAGCGAAGCATCCCCTGGCTTCCCCGTGCAACAAAAGCGAAGCATCCCCTGGCTTCCCCGTGCAACAAAAGCGAAGCATCCCCTGGCTTCCCCCTTTTTAAGGGGGACGGGAGGGGGATCTATTGGGGGACGGGAGGGGGATCTATTGGGGGACGGGAGGGGGATGGAGAGGGGCTGGGGGTGAGGGGTTGAGCTTAAGTTGACACCCATGACGGAGCGTGCGCCCCTACAGTGGCTGGATGTTAATCTATCAAATTAGATGTGCTACAGCACTACATTAAAATATGCTTACCCGTACATAGTGTAAATGGTATCAGTTCAACCCAGTTTAGGTGAAATTGAACACCTAGACTCTAAATTATCAAAACATTTCAACAGCAAGTTAATTGTCCATGAGCAGCTTAACCGCTCCCTGGTTAGTTATCAAGCCAATAAAACTCGCTCAATATATCGGTGGTATAAGTATAAGGAAGCCTTTTCTGCTGCTTTGGTGAACTATCTATTGCAGCGTTATGGGATTAATAACGGCACAATCTTAGATCCATTCGCTGGGAGTGGTACAGCCCTATTTGTCGCGAGTGAAATGGGTATCAATGCCCAAGGAATTGAACTACTGCCCATTGGTCAAGAACTCATTACCATTCGGAAACTAATAGCCTCCCACCTTACTAATGATGATATCGTTACTTTAACCCATTGGTCAACAACACGACCCTGGGAAAAGGTTGAGAGTATCTGCTATATTCCAGAATTACGAATTACTAAAGGAGCTTATCCCGAATCAACTCGAAACGCAATTGAACAATACATGAGCGCATGGCAAGGTGAGAATAAACAAGTTCAGGCTATTTTACGCTTTGCCTTACTTTGTATTTTAGAATCAGTGAGTTACACGCGCAAGGACGGTCAATATTTGCGCTGGGATTATCGCTCCAACCGGAAACCCGGAAAGAAAGCTTTTAATAAAGGGAAAATCCCCAGTTTGGCTGAAGCAATTTGCAGTAAACTCAATGAGATTGTTGCTGATTTGCAGCCTCAGCATGAACAGCTTGAAATTTTTTCGGTAGAGAAGGAACTAGGTGAGATTAAGCTTGACAAGGGTTCATGTCTAGATTTAATGCCAAGGTTACCAGAGAGTTCATATCATGCTATTTTAACTTCGCCTCCCTATTGTAATCGCTACGATTACACAAGAACTTATGCATTAGAATTAGCATTGTTGGGCATCAAAGAGCAGGAACTATTAAACTTGAGACAACAAATGCTAAGTTGTACTGTTGAAAATCGCCCCAAAGATTTACTCCAAATTAATCCTCATTGGGAATCCGCGATCGCGGCGGCTGAGCAACAGGAATTATTACAAGCTATCTTGAACTATTTAGATGACCAAAAAGCACGGGGAATTTTAAATAACCAGGGAATTCCGCGTATGGTTCGCGGCTACTTTTACGAAATGGCTTGTACAATCGCTGAATGTGCGCGAGTTTTGAAATCTAATGCTCCCTTAATTATGGTGAATGATAATGTTCGCTATGCTGGAGCTAGTATTTCCGTGGATCTGATTCTTTCAGATTTAGCCGAAAAACTAGGATTTGATGTTGAAACTATTCTCGTTTTACCCAATGGTAAAGGCAATAGTAGTCAACAAATGGGCGCACACGGGCGAGAACCATTGCGTAAGTGTATTTATGTGTGGAGAAAATGCTGATGACAACGGATAAGCCCTATTGTCAGCATTTAAATTCTAGTGATGACTTAGTGACTCCTTATGCAGCAATTCGATCTGGTTTTGTCGCTTTAGCTTTAGAAAAAAATCGACGTGCTACACCCTTTTTCGAGCAAGCAAGAGTTTTGAAAGCGGCTGCATCTAGAACCAAAACCCCTATCGAGTTAGCTGATGTTGAAGACATACAACCAGCTTTATTAACAGCAGCAGGTGTTTCGGATAAAGCAGCGGGTTATCTAGATTCTCAAGATAAAATGGCAGCAATTCGGGGATTAATCGAAAATTTCAGGCAATGGCAGGTGAAATCTGGCGTCAGCTACAGGAAGAAACGCTGACAAATGCAGCTAACTTAACGGATGAAGATCAACTGGCTTCTATATCACGTTGGCTATGTAGTCTTTAAGTGTATCTCATCGAACTGAAAACGGCTGTGTAAGTTGAGTAACCTGTAGGATGCAGGCAAGTCGAAATGTGTTGATTCTGATTTTATTTCATAACTTAATCCTGTAGACTGATTGTCAGCCTGGGAAATTCCTGCAATTATTAAATTATTTCTTATAGTAAATATAGAATCATTTAGTTAAGGGATTAGATTACTGCTGATTCCTGACTCCTAGACTAACCTCAATTCCAAGCCTATCAGTATAAATCATGTTCTCCTTAACTCAAAACAGCTCTCGACAACGTGACATTCTAGAAGTCGTCTTCCGCAATGGTTGGGAGTACATGCGAAGACTGCTAACCGGTAGCAAGACTGACAAACCACAATTACCTCCCCCAGAGGTGCTGCGTAACGTGCTAACAGAATTGGGACCGGTTTATGTGAAGCTGGGACAGTTGTTGAGTACTCGTCCCGATTTGTTACCCGCCGATTATATTGATGCTCTCTCGGAACTCCAAGCTAGAGTACCACCTGTGGCGTGGAGTGAGGTTGAAGTGTTGCTGCGAAAACAACTACGACAACCCTTAGAAGAAACCTTTGCCAAAATTGATCCCAGAGCCGTTGCTGCGGGTTCTATTGCCCAAACCCATCGAGCTACCTTAAAAAATGGTCAGGAGGTAGCGCTGAAAGTTCAGCGTCCAGGAATTGATAAGGTTGTTCCTCAGGATATCGCGATAATTAAAAGTTTAGCCGATTTAGTCTCGCGCACCGATTTTGGACAAGACTATGATGTCGTGGCTTTGGCGGATGAGTTTGCCAACGCCCTGGAAGCCGAACTCGATTTTACCAAAGAAGCCAGCTATACTGACCAATTACGGCGCAATCTTTCCAGAAGTCGCTGGTTTGACCCAACGCAAATCGTGGTTCCCGCTATTTATTGGGAGTTGACGACACAGAAACTGATGGTGATGGAATGGTTAGAGGGTAAACCCATTCTCGAAGCCCAGTTTTCGGTAGAGCAAAATGGCGCGGATAGCAAAACTGAGATGGAACAGCGCAAAGAAATTACTACGCTGTTATTTCGTGCCTTTTTTCAGCAACTCTATGTGGATGGTTTTTTCCATGCTGATCCTCATCCGGGCAACTTATTCTACCTCCAGGATGGTCGCGTAGCGCTTTTGGACTGCGGAATGGTTGGGCGTTTAGACCCACGTACCCAACAAATTTTAACCGAAATGTTACTCGCGATCGTGGATTTAGATGCTCAACGCTGCGCCCAGTTAACGCTGCAACTGTCTGAGTCCGGTCAACCCGTACTCTTATCGCGGTTGGAAAATGACTACGATCGCATGCTGAGAAAATACTACAACCTCAGCGTCTCACAAATCAACTTCAGTGAGGTTTTTTATGAAATCCTAGAACTTGCCCGAAATAACCGAGTCCGCTTACCCAGTAATATGGGATTATATTCCAAGTGTCTAGCTAACCTAGAAGGGGTGGCTCGTACTTTTAATCCAGAGGTAAATCTCCTCGACGAAATCAAACCCTTGATGACCGATTTATTTCGGCGTCAGCTTTTGGGTTCAAATCCCTTGCAAACCTTTCTCCGAACTGCTCTGGATATCAAAAGCCTCTCGTTGCAATCTCCCCGTCAGGTGGAGTTACTTCTTGACCGAATCACCTCAGAAACCTTAAAGTGGAATATCATAATTCGAGATATTGACCCTCTGCGCCGCAGTCTGGATGATTCAGCCAATCGGCTTTCATTTAGTATTTTGGTAGGGTCTTTGATTATGGGTGCAGCGATTATCTCGACAGGAGCGCAAACAAGTCAGCTTTCACTGTTGAGTAATGTCCTATTCGGTGTTGCCAGTTTTTTAGGATTGTGGTTAATTGTCAGCATTCTTAAGTCAGGACGATTGAAGTGAACAGTTAACAGTTAACAGTGAACAGTCAACAGGGAACAGTCAACAGTCAACAGAAAAAGAGTAATAAGCTATAGAAATTTTCTCCCCCTGCTCCCCCTGCTCCCCCTGCTCCCCCTGCTCCCCCTGCTCCCCCTGCTCCCCCTGCTCCCCCTGCTCCCCCTGCTCCCCCTGCTCC
>NZ_JAVKEW010000027.1:0-28745 GCF_040226375.1 Coleofasciculus sp. G2-EDA-02
GCGATGGTGGTAGCCATCCGGTTTTACGGGTTCTGTTTAAGAAACGAGGCTGGCGGTAACGGGTTTTACGGTTACGGCGTCCCCTTCTTAATGACCTGCGAGCTAAGAGGGAATCTTTAATTTGTTGCCCTCGGTGTGAGATTTCAATGGCGCTTGTTACTCGCCCTGTTTCTTCCTGGACAACAGCAATCCCGGTTGTTTTGCTGCCAGGGTCTATTTTGACCCGATGTGGGTGCGTGACTGACTCTTCAACGGTTCTGTCTTGCAGGACAATAGTAAATGGATAGCGCTTGAATGCTTTAGCCCTCCCTTTGTTCAGTAATTCTCTTGCCCGTGCTGGATGGCAAGGGTCAAGAGGCTGTAAGTTTTTGTCTAGAACGAAAACGCGCATTACTGCACCTCTCATTACTGGTAAAGTTAGCCTCGACAATGTTATCTAGCCTTGTTAGGTACAGCTCACTGGCTTAACTCTCTACACCTGTTTAAAACTGTACGACAGAGCCTAAAACTGGCACGCATCTTAGGGTGTCATGAGCTAAATAACGTAGTTCTCGTAGAACTTAGTCTGGTCAACTAGAGCCTGTTTTTACAAGCTCCCGCTATAGTTCGATAGAACTTAGCGGTGAGTTGTTGACAATCCGGCTAAAGGGTCCTGTCAGCTTCATAACATTGAACCCATGTGTTAACATCGATGGCGCAAATCGCCCCACCGTCAACGCTACCCCCAAATCCCAGCGTACCGCCGCCGGGGGAATTGCGATCGCAGCTTGTCCCAACGGTGTCATTACCCGTTGTAATGAACGCCATTCAGCCACCGCCTGATTCCCGCGCAGCTTGGCGAGTACGTCACTAAATTGCGACGCCCCCACCGAAGTATCAAAATCCCCTGAAGGTAAACAGCATCCCCAGGTATCATAAGTCAGACAGGGGACTTCCTCACCAATCGCATCCAGAACTTGACGCAGGGGGTTCAGGGAAGGACTGTAGGATAAGCCAGAGTATAGCGAGGGACCCGAATCAAAGGTATAACCATTGCGGATAAAACTGTGTGCAGCCCCACCAGGAATCCAGTGGCTTTCACAGACTGTTACATCAAAGCCATAGCGGGAAAGCATTGCGGCGCAACTTAGACCGCCGATACCACTACCAATAACAATAATATCTGGAAAACTCATTGTATATTGTGTTCACAAACTAATTGAGGGACTGGATACATAGGAGCAAAAGGTTCGTTTGCAAATATAATTAGGTATCTACGTGCTGACACACGATTTACCTAATCCTTAAGTGATTATACCCAAGTCCGATGTTTATATTTAAATTAAACTAGATTTTCAGGATATATATCCTTAAGATTTGGTGAGTTTTAATCCTGTTTAATTTTCGGTATTATTATGCCGCATAAAATGTTTTATATTCAATTAAAATTATTAAAGTTTATATCGTTATCTCTGATTAATTCAGCAAGTTTTGGGCAAGCTTCAGTTTTAGCATTTCCCCTTGATGAAATCGACAACATTCTAGACACTATAAATGATGGAATTGAGCAAATCAATCGCACCGGGGAAACGATAGACCAAATAACAGATTTTTTGGGCATTGATGGAGATGATGATGAAGATGATGCTCCTGAGTCAAAGACCGAAAAAGTCTTTAGACTATATGCAACGTGGTATAAAGGCTTATCTCCATCAGAACAACAACTTGTTTCCTGGCTGACTTTAGAATATGCCAAGAATCAAGACGTGACTTTCAACACAATTGCTTCCCGTGAAGGGTTTTCAAAAAAACCGCTTCAAGAACAAGCTAAAATTGGTCACATTTACCATAAGTTTGATGCCATTTATAAGGCTGTCGAAGCAGATAAAAGTATTTTTTTTACGTTTGCTTTTTGTGTAAATAGTGGTTCCGATAGTTGCCCAGTTAATGAATTGTTGTTTTGAATCCTGTCAAAGTCCCCCTTTTTAAGGCTTACTTTTCACAGGATCTGGAAAACCTCTCTCCAAAACTCTCGTTCTCTCGTGGAATAAAAGGCTTCGTCCTCTGGCTTCCCCGTGCAAAAAAAGCTCCCGCATCCTTATGGCGTGAAAAGTCAGAATCTTTATCTCGTCTGTCACAATGCCATTGCTTTCATCTCCAGAAAAGCTTGACATCATAATTTATAACTTATGATTGATGACGTTTTCGATAAACTCGCCCCCGTTCAATTTCATCTCTAAGTTCCTTAAGTTCTTTCAGATTCAGCTTCTTGGTATAACAATTATGGTTGTTCCCCAATACCATCTTGCTATAACTCTGTAAGCTCTCAACCCAGGGAAACTCAGTCATCCGGAAACGCCACGATACCCCTGGAAGCGGAGGTAAATTCAACGCCTCTCGCACCACGAAACGACCAATGGTAAATGCACTAGTATTAGGGTCCCAGGTATCACCTTGCAGGTCAAGATCCCAGGTTCCAATCAAATGAAAAACTTTGCGAGAACTCTTCAACTTAATAATCCACTGCACACTAAACCGATGAGTCCGAAAAATCTGGTCTTCCTGGGCTAACGATAGCTCCAAGATAGACGTATCCCTATCGGAAAATGAGTTAGCATCCAGAGCCAATCGAATCGCCGCCAGGTTGTCAAGGGTAATCAACAGATTGTGACGGGGATTGTGTTGATTCAGTAGATACCAGGTGGCTACGGCTCCTGGCGCGTCTCGTTCTACGGATAAGAGGACGATGGATTCATCAGCCGAATAGGTACGCTCAAGAATCAGTAACGTCGGTTGAGATGTTTCTGGTGTCTGAAAGATGCGGCGAATCCACCGACTCAGCCATCGAAACCACTGTCGTAAACTCTGTTGCTTCACTTGTATCGCTTTGTCAGGGAGGATATGTTACAACTTCCTATCCACCATGGCTTGATCCGAAGCGCTAGTTCCATAACGAAGATAAGAAAGCTGGGGAAGGTTGCCAAGGTGCAGAAGTTTAGCGTTAACTCGGCGCTTCGTGATCTGCCAGACTAGACTTCGTCAGGCTACGCTAACGTCCCGCTACATTAACATCTACGTGATCTTCCCTATCTCCCCTCTCTCCCTGACTTCAAATTCACACTCATCCCCAGTCCTCATTCCCTGACACCTTATCCCTAAATCTAGATATTCTGAGTTAAAGTGAATTTTGAACTGACAATTTTTTTCTAACCCTAAGGTCAGTGTATGAACTCGTTAGTTGGTAAAACCCTACAGGGTGGCAAATATACTCTAGAGCAAGAACTAGGACGAGGGGGCTTTGGTGTCACCTATAAAGCCACCCATCACTATTTAGGTCAGGTGGTGGTGATTAAAACCCTAGACGAGTCCATGCATCTCAACCCAGACTTTCCTCGGTTTCAGCGTCTATTCCAGGATGAAGCACGACGACTAGCCTTGTGTATCCATCCCAATATTGTCCGGGTCAGTGACTTCTTCGTGGAAGGAGGGTGGCCCTACATGGTAATGGACTATGTAGAGGGTCAGACATTGCAAGAGATGTTACTTTCTGGAAAACCCCTCAGCGAAGCCACCGCCATTCATTACATCCGCCAAATTGGTGACGCCTTAACGGTAGTCCATCAAAAAGGTTTACTCCACCGAGATATTAAACCTGCCAATATCATCCGGCGAGAAGGCACGCACCAAGTTGTACTTATCGACTTTGGCATTGCGCGGGAATTTAACTTCAATACCACTCAAACCCACACTAATATGCTGTCTGAGGGCTATGCCCCCTTAGAACAGTATTTAATCAAAGAAAAACGCACTCCAGCCTCTGATGTTTACGGTTTAGCCGCCACTCTCTATACCCTGTTAACTGCCCAAATTCCCACACCAGCAGTTATCCGGGAGCGCCAACCCATGCCTGCTCCCCGTGACATCCAACCCCAACTCAGTGCAGCCGTTAATCAAGCAGTCATGCGCGGGATGGCAATTGAGGCGCGTCATCGACCCTCATCGGTAGCAGAATGGCTATCCCTGTTACCGGATGTGTCCTTTGAACCCAGCCAGGAATTCATCTACAATTCTGTATCGACAAGCAACGGAGCCACTGTTGCTTTAACACCCCCACAGATAAGTTCCCGTCAGCGAGAGTCCCAGCCGACCCAATATACGCCTTGGCATCGACGCTTAGGTGTTTCTCCCGTTTTATTGGGAATGGGGGCTGTAATTGCCACAGGTTTAGTAGGATTGGGAACAATTTGGTATCAGTCTCAAAACCTCTCAACCCCACCAGCGGCTGAACCCTCATCCCCAGAGGAACCCTTGAATCCTGATACCGAACTCAATCCTAGTGAGGATACGCTCCAGGAAACGACTGAACCCAGCCAGGACAAGAATGCGCCTTCTTCAGAGCAGGAACAAAAACCCACTCGGCGCACTTTTGAGAGATTCCCGAAAAAATCGAGTGATTCAGTCCAACCATCTCCCTCACCCACTTCTGAAGCCCCCTCACTCACACCTGTGGAGCCAGCCTCCTCGGAGAAAAAATCGTCAACCCCAGCATCTCAACCTTCACCTGACTCATCCCCAGCATCTCCAGCTCAATCTCAACCACCAGAACCGCCACCACCGGCTCCAGAGGTTCCCCAATCGGCTGAGTCTTCTGAATCGGTCAACGAACCCCCGCCTGAGTCTGTTGGCGAACCCATAGAAAACATCAAAAAAGCACCTGCTCCACCAGAAGCCCCCCTACCCAAAAAACCCGAAATCACTCAAGAGAATGATGAATGATGAAAAACGCTAAGTAGGTAGATGGAAATAAACCGAACTCTATTCCGTTCTGTCAATATTCCTCAAACCCTTGCAAATGACAAATGACAAATGACGAATGACAACCAATACGGTTTAGCCCTACATACTACTAGTCCCCAATTGGGGCTAGCCATCAGTAATTTCCAGCGCGACAATCGTGCGGCTACCTGGGATTTGGGACAAGATTTGTCTACTCACTTACATCAACATTTGAGTGAGTTTATGAGTCCACAAGGTTGGGCAGATTTGGCATTTATTGCTGTAGCCAAAGGACCTGGCAGTTTTACAGGCACTCGTATTGGTGTAGTCACTGCAAGAACCTTAGCGCAGCAACTTGAGATTCCCCTGTTTGCCATTTCCACTCTGGCAGCCGTTGCTTGGTCGGTAACGCTTCAAAAGAAAGAGTATCAGAATACCTCACACAAAAGAGCGATCGCGCTACAAATGCCTGCTCGACGGGGACAGTTATATACTGCAATCTATCAGGCATCCTCAGACAATTCCAGCTTGATGCCCCTTGTACCCGATGACGTAATCACACCCGATATCTGGCAACAGGTCCTAGACAATCAAAAACTCCCCTATCAACTCATTGAGGTAGCCGTTAATTTAGGAACCTGTGTCACCAGTGTATTAGACTTGGCTGATTTGGATTGGCAACAAGGAAAGCGTCCTCACTGGTCACAGGCTTTACCCTTTTACGGACAGCATCCGGTTACTGGAACAAAAACCGACTAGTGCAGCATGGCAGAAATAACTGACCAGCTAACATCTCCCCTGCTCTGCCTGAATCTGAATTAGGTCATTTTACGACAAACAGGGGTGATTGAACTGATGCTTTAGCTGTGAATTCGAGGTTCTGGGTAAAGCGTACTCAGCAACTGACTTTCTACCGTAGCCAGTTCTTCTAACCTCTGGCTGACAACCTCCCGCTCAAAATAGGTATCCGCTAACACCCAGTACACGCCATAGTGACGTGCTTCAGATGTCATCAAACTTTGATAAAACTCGGCTAATTCCGGGTCAGGACAGTGAGTTGCCAGTAATCCCAGCCGTTCGTGAGAGCGAGCCTCTATTAGAGCCGCAACCAGTAAAGAGTCCAATAGCCGCTCCGGTTCATGACGACGAATCTGAGCTGTTAGTTTAGCGCCATAGGGCGGCGGAGAGAGGGACGCTAGGGGAATACTCCGTCGTTCTAGCCATTGATTAACTTGCTCAAAATGATCCAGCTCCTCACGCGCGATCGCGGTTAGCTGACGAACCAGTTGCGTACTCGATGGGTAGCGAAAAATTAAATTCAGGGCTACACCTGCCGCTTTGCGTTCGCATTGGGAATGGTCGAGTAGAATGAGATCAAGGTGAGCTAGGGCTTGTTCAACCCAACTCCAGCTCGTGGGTTGTTGGAGGGCATGAATCATTACCCAGGGAGAATCTAACACAGGTTTTGGTGACATCGAACGCTCTTGTGAATAACAATAGGGAGAAGGTAAGCAACCCCGGTCTGAAGCTTGCCCGATAAGCGAAGCGAAGGGACACGGAGTTTCCCAAAAGGAAGGAGTTTTATGATTAGGATAGAGACTAGTATTCGAGGAAACTGGTATTTATCAATGGCGTGCTGGATACTAAGCGGAAAAGGTGTGAAATTCAATGAATTTTCTCTGAAACCCGGAAGATAGATGTTAGCACTTGTTTTAAGTAATAGATAATAGAGTATCCTGAGCCTGAGAATCTTGCCCACCAGGGGTGAACATACCTCGGCACACAATAGTCCAGATTTTGGTAACAAAACTGGTGCAAGTAAATGTTTATGGGTGCTACTTATTATTTGACGATACGGATTTGGATCAATAAACAATGACTCACCGTCGGATTGTTATCGGTGACGTGCATGGGCACTACGATACCCTAATGACCTTATTGGACGCGATCGCTCCTGGTCAAGACGATCAGGTTTATTTTTTGGGAGACTTAATCGATCGGGGTTCCCAAAGCTCTCAAGTTGTTGAATTTGTCAAGCAAAGCACTTATTCCTGCTTGTTAGGCAATCATGAGCAAATGCTATTAGAAATCCTGGGTCATGGAGAAATCGAGGGTCCAGCCCTGCAAGCATGGCTCTATAGCGGCGGTCACAGTACCATCAATAGTTATGGTGATCATGGTGTTCGCCAAGACCATATAGAGTGGATGCGTACCCTACCACTCTATATGGATTTGGGAGATACATGGTTAGTCCATGCCGGAGTTCATCCCCGGTTGCCCATTGAAAAGCAAACGGCTGAACAATTCTGTTGGATTCGGGACGAATTTCATAGAATGCCAGAGCCTTATTTTGCCAATAAGTTAATTATCATCGGTCATACGATTACCTTTACCTTGCCAGGAGTGCAACCTGGACGAATTGCTCAAGGTCAAGGATGGTTAGATATTGACACGGGCGCTTATCATCCTAAAAGTGGTTGGCTAACGGGATTAGACCTGACCAACTCACGGGTTTATCAAGCCAATGTCTTCCGAAACCGGGTTCGCCAAATGCCACTTGAGGAGGCGGTGACACGAGTTGAGCCTTCACAACCAAGGTGGCGCGATAGCTACCCAACTAGCCGTAGCCGACAACGCAGTACCGACAAAAGGTTTGGTGTCACTTGACACTCCCATCGCTAAAAGCGAGGGATTCTTCTCTCAACCAGACACCTTAGTGTATTGATTTTCATCAACACACTAGAGGGCGAGCTGTCCAGAAGCGTTTACCCAGCCAGTATTTGGAGGGAGATTCGCGTATGCCCTACGCTATCTAGAGCTTTAATTAAGATGTTTATGGCGGCATTCCAGTCTCTATCGAGAACAGCACCACAGCTACAGACATGAGTGCGGGTACTCAAAGACTTCTTAACCCTAGCTCCACAACAAGAACAATCCTGCGAGGTAAAGCTAGGGTTTATTGCCACCAATTCTCTACCAAATAGACTCCCAAAGTATTCTAACCATTCGCGGAATATTGTCCAGCCAGCATCCGATATTGATTTGGCTAATTTGTGGTTCTTTACCAGTCCCCGAACATTTAAATCCTCAATCGCCACGAAATCGTTAGATTTCATTACGCATCTTGCTAGCTTAACCGCAAAATCTTTACGCTGGCGACTGACTTTTAAATGCTGTCTGCCCAACCTGTGCTGGGCTTTTTTTCGATTCTGACTGCCTTTTGTGCATTTAGAGAGTCGGCGCTGCAATCTTTTCAGCTTTTTCTCAGACTTTCTGAGAAAGCGAGGATTGTTCACCTGGTTCCCATCCGAGTCAGTGTAGAAATAGTTGAGTCCGACATCTAAGCCAATTTGCCTGTTTGTCTGCTCAACGCCTTCACTTCGCTCTACGTCAATACACAACTGAGTATAGTAACCATCAGCCCGTCTTACCAAGCGAATCCGCTTGATTTGGGATGGCTGATAAAAATGCAAATCTCGCCTCCCTACCAGCTTTAAGCGACCAATGCCTGTTTTGTCGGTGATGGTTAGATACTTTCTGTCGTCTGAGAGCTTCCAGCCACTTGTCTTGTATTCGACTGAGCGACAGTTTTTCTTGAACCTGGGAAAGCCCTTCTTTCCTTTAATTTTCTTTTTGCAGTTGTCGTAGAATCGGCTGACACTAGCCCAAGCGCGTACCCTTCGGGAAGGCTTCGCCAACAGCGGCAGCTTGACGCGCCATTGAATTTAAAGCCGCAACAAAAGGAGACTCCGGAGCTTCTGCTAAAACCTTGGTGTATTTGTTCAAGGTATATCGATTAACCTTTTCCTCTTTGGGTGCATCTAGCCAGTATCGCAAACACTTGTTGCGAATGAACTGACTTATCCTTATTGCTTCGTCTATTGCCCTGAGTTGAGCTTTGGGAGCTTTTACTTTAAATTCATAGACTAGCATCGCATCGACCTATTAACGTGCTAATTTGAAATTATCACTCTAACCGTCAGTTGAGCAATATGATCGCCAACTTAAAAGCCACATCATCCAACAGATGTGGCGAGAGTTTGAGCCGAGAATGGCTTCCATCTACAGCAAAAAGGTTATGTGGAATGGCTCGTATTTTGTCTTTAGCTGCGGCGGTGTCACAATAGAGGCGCTTAAGGTCTATATTCAGCAATCTTGAATGTCCTGATTCATCCCGTCGCTGAAAGCGAGGGTCTTCTCAGGACTTGAAGATAAGGGAGCAGGGAAACACAGAGTTCTATAACAGGGGACGAATTTTGGCTTTGTAGGCACTTTCATCCAAACCATCACCAACAGTGGCTTGTGCCGGATCGATCGCCTGCTTTAAGACGTTAATGCGATCTCCAACGGCTGGATGGGTGCTGAGGAATGAGGGGACGGAACCCCTTTTATTCTGGAGTTTTTCCATAAAATTCACCATGGCTGATGGTGCGTAGCCCGCTTTTTTGAGGATGTCTAACCCAACCTGATCAGCCTCCAATTCATCTTCACGACTATTGGGTAACCGCAGCGCCAAGTCTACGCCTATATTAACTAAGGTACTGCGATCTAGACCTGCAGCAACGGCTACTCCCCTAGCGATCGCGCTCTGGCGCATTTGTTCAATCATGTGTTCCTCTTCGATATGCCCGATTTCATGGGCAATCACACTAGCTAGTTGAGCCTCATTGTCCGCCGCTTCAATCAAACCCGTGTTGAAATAAGTAAACCCCCCTGTAGTCGCAAAGGCATTAATGCTGTCATCCTCAACCACCTGAAACGTATAGGGAATATTAGAGCGTTGACTTTCTTTTGCCAATCGCTGACCAATCTGATCAATATAGCGGTTGACACTGGAATTGCGATAAAGCCGGATCTGGTTTCTCACCAACTTCTGATTAATCTGCTGCCCGATCTCGACTTCCTGGCGATCAGAAATATTGGAAAGTTGGATAATCTGGACGCCTCGGAAAATTATATCGAGCCAGGGAATTGCTTGACTCACCTGAGGTGTACCCACGATCAGGCTCAACGCCAAGATCGCTGACACAAATGGATATAATAGACGACGGTGACGACGAGACCAGAAGGATAATGGATTAACCATGGTACATAAAATTAAAATAGCTACAGTTAAGGTACTCAAACAATAGACGCTACTTACAGGCTATAAGTTGCCATGACTGCTGTATTTCCCCCCCTTTTTCTGATGCCCAGCTCTTGAAAATAAAAGTGAGGCTTTCCCTTGAGTGTTAAGAAACACTTTCTGACACAGGGGGTTGAGGATAGGGCGACCCAAGTACATTGAGCGGGCTGGTGCTGTTAATTAGGCTAAGCGGGTCGCCCAGACACTTTAGACTACAGGTGTTTGTTTCATCCCTAAGGGGGGCGCGATCGCATTTATGAAAACTGCTAAGGTTTCCACAGGTTATACTGATCTGTTGTTGCTGCCGTGGTAATTTAATCAGGAGAGCATAACTGAGTCTTCTGTTGATGTTGGAACGAGAGTTAAAAAATACTAATCGTAAGAGTTTATGAGTATTTTGGATTCTAAAGGTCGTCTTTTCGGTAAAATCAGCATTCTCGATCTAGGGGCTGCCTTGGTCATTTTATTAGTGATTGTGGGAATCTTTTTCTTTCCCGGTACTTCAGGTTCTGTCGCCCAACTGCCTGGAACCAGTACGACAAAACCTGTCCAAGTTGATTTGGTGGTTCGCGGGTTGAGCGTGCGTAATCCAGAAGATTTGATGGCTCAGTTTAGGGAAGAAAAGAAAACAAATATCGTCATTCGCAATCAACCCTATGGTCAGGTAGACATCCTATCGGTAGTAGAATTGCCACGGCTGCTTGTAATACCCCAACCCGATGGCTCGGCTAAAGCGCTACCTGATCCCAGATCTGACACCTTTAGCACTGATATGGTTATGACCCTCGGTGGTCAAGCCACGATTACCGATAATGGTCCGGTTCTGGGAAATAGCAAGATTAAAATTGGAACGCCTGTGGAATTAGAGGGTAAAAATTACAATTTCAATGCTAGCGTGATTCAGGTTAGGGTTGAATGAAAGGGAACTATTAACAGGAAGCAGGTAACAGGATAAAATCCTGTTTCTTGATTCCTGAAAATGCTTTGACAGGCAGGTTTAGCTTTAGGTGAAAATGTTCCTAAATGACCAATGATCAAGTTTTAATCTCCAATCCTTTCCTCTGAATTTAGGAGCTTCAAATACTTTCGGATTAAACCAATCGTCACGGCTGGCAATTCTAGCTGAGGAGTTAATCCAACATCCTCAAGGGTTTGAAAGACTCGAATGGCTTTCGGATTAAGATCGGCTAGTCGCTTGCCGATTTCTGGGCTGGTAAATTCTGATTTTTGTCCCCAGATAATTGCCGTGGGAGTGTTAAGTTGAGGAATGTACAGGGATAAGTCAAAGCACAAGTCTCCTCGCACAAAGGAAAGCGCTGCATATTCAGCATTGGGTTGTTGAGCTGAGGCTAAATAAGCATCCACAATTTCTGAAGCTATTCGGCTCTTACGAGCAAATTGCCGGGTTTCTAAGAAACTGCGGATACCGCCTTCAGTGGCGACGCCAGTGCTGTAGAGGATGCGATCCAGAATAGGTGTGCTGATCAATTGGGCAAAAAAGCTGCGTGTGTAGTCTTCCCCAAAATCAGAGAGTCCTGATGGAGTGGTGAGAATCAGAGACTTAAACAGTTCAGGACACGCGATCGCAGCTCGGATTGTCAAAGCAGCGGTTAGAGACGAGGCAATCACTGGCGTGCCTTGAGGACAGGTTTGCTCTAGGAATTCATTAATTGTCCTGATGTAGTCCTCAATCTGGTAATTGCGTTCAGGATGCTCTGAACGTCCCCAACCAATAAGATCCGGGGCGAGAACGCGATACTCACTGGCAAATGCTGGATAGACCTTTGACCACTCATACGCCGATGATCCACCCCCAAAGCCATGCAAAAACACTAACGTTGGTTGTGCTTCTGACTCAGGGGTTTCTGGGGTTTGCCACGGCATGTCGTCAGCCGTGTAGTATGCCATTGTTCCTAGTGAGGTCACTAAGGAGTGCTGCTTAAAGCCATTGGGTTCAATCATATCTCCACCTTATCGCTATTACTATCATCCCTGATTCTAGGGTCGAGAGCCTCTGACTTTGAGTTGATTCCCTTAACCCGGAATCCTCGATCAAAGGTAGTCACGCTTTTCTAAAAGCGTTAAAATTACAAGTTTTGAACGGAGGGAACTTTCCTCACTATTATTTCATCGGAGGATTTTATGCAAGTGGACGTTTGCACACAAAAGGGTACAAACTCATATCAGTAATCCGATAAAAAACATTTGTAGTTTTGGGTGAGACTGTTGGAAGCCAACGCCGCGAAAGTCCCACGCTTGCGGTTGAGTTTAAATGCTAGGATAACCAGCCTGTAGGCGTGATTCGCTAAAAGATTGGCGATATCAAGTAGTTTTGGGGGCAGGAGATTTGAGCGGTGATTTGAACCTAAAATTTGACATTTATTCTAGGCTGATGGAGTTATCAGCTCTTCAGTGTTTAAGCTTTCTCAATTTATTCGTTGTTTAAAGAACGTGATAACAATGCAATGCAAGTTACAGTTACAGGAAATTATAGATGATAACTTCATCAAGTCGCCAATGGCGATAGCTTCTCCTGGCTGGGATATAGCTGAATATGAGTCGAGTTTACTCGTGATAAGACCAAAAAGTGTCTGCCTTAACTTGGAAGCCTTAAGCTGTTTTGAAGTTGTAGAGCATCAATTTCACCAGTTTGGAGTGACATTTAAAAACGCGATCGCTCTACAGCCATCAAACCCAGCCTATCCTCCCCGCTCTGGTACTATTGTCCTCATGGCGGCACCCAAAAGCGGTTGGCTAGAAGCGACATTTTCGCAGCCGATTGCTTGGTTCTGCTGCTATGTCACCAGTTCCCAGCGAACGATGATGTCTGCCTACGACTCCCAGGGTATGCTTATTGATCAAGTGATGACTCAACCAAATTTAGCTGGCTCGGATTCACCTACGCCTCCCAATACCCAGCTTCAGATTGATGCGCCAAATATATCTCGCATCACATTCTATGCCTTTGACGGTCAACTGACCCTTGCTGACTTGAGTTTTGAGTTTTGACCCTTTTACCCTGCTACCCTATGCAGTTTGCCCCGCTCTATCCCCTTTTATACCCAATTCTGAAAACTGCCTTTCCCCATTGTCTTTGGTCAGGTTCGCCCCAGTCACGAACCATTGCCCTCACGTTTGATGATGGTCCTCACCCCCAGTACACCCCCCAACTTCTGCAAGTTCTGGAGCGCTACGATATAAAAGCCAGTTTTTTCTGGTTAGGCACTTGCGTCAAATCAGCGCCAGCCGTTGCCCGTGAGGTCTACCTCCAGGGTCACTGGATTGGATTGCACGGTTATAATCACCACTCTTTCCCCTTGCTGACACCAGATACGCTCGCATCAAGTTTAGAAAAAACCCAAGCCGCAATTACCCAAGCTTGTGGACTCAACTCCGAGTACCTGCGGGACGTTCGCCCCCCGAATGGTTTGTTTACTCCCCAAACTCTAAAATTATTAAACAAATGGCACTATCGACCCGTGATGTGGAGTGTTGTTCCAGAAGATTGGGTTCGTCCTGGCTCTTCAGTCGTTGTCCGACGAGTCCTACAGCAAGTACGTAATGGATCGGTTCTTGTCTTGCATGATGGTTACTATGGAGGAGAAGATGTTACACAAACTACAGCGACGTTAATCCCAACCCTACTTGATCAAGGATATGACTTTGTGACCATTGATCAACTATGGCAACTGAAACGCGACATTATTGCTGTGAAGTAAGTTAGTCTTAACGCTATCTGTAGAGTGCCATAACCCTGAAAATTGGATTATTCCAACTATATATAGAGTTAAAGCTTAAGAAAAAGAATGAGGAATGTAGAAGCGATATGGCTTCTGATCTGGGTAGGATGAGAGATGAGCGTGAGGATTGCGCTCAAGTTGCTTTTTCCCGATAACGGACTCACTCCCATTTCCCCTATCTATATGAATCTGTATGAATAGATGGACTCACTATCCGGCTGCCAGCTCACAGGAGATGACACAAGCGTTACGTATTGTAACCATCTCGGCAAATTTTACTCAGATTTTAAACACAAATACTCCAATTGTGTGTTAAAACAAATGTTTTACACACAATCGGGCATTCATTACTTATGCATTACCTCTACCCCCAAAAAATTTGTTGCATATACGCCGAAGTTCGCTAACGTAGTCAAAGAAGCATAATCGTCTCCACACCGAACATTTGTACTAAGACAGGGTGATTTCATGACTATAGAGAAACTAAGGCTCTTGAATTGTCAGCTAACTTCATTAAAATGGCTGATCGCATTTCAGCAATTTGTCCGGGACAATCCAGTCTAGCCCTAGAGTACATTAAAGAAGGATTGACAGAACGGACAGACATCAAAAGACGGTTAAAGTTTTGATGGCTCTCCAAAGGGTAACAGTAAAACTCACGACTCTATCGCTCACTTCCATCAAGCTAGGCTTAGTCCTCAATCCATCTAGCCATGCAAATCGAGGAAAGACAATCTATAATGGTTTCATTCTTGACCAAAATTAATGGGTCTAAAGCATCCCCCTTCTAAGGGGACTTCGGTGAGCGTCAAGCAAATATTCATTTCGCGTAAACGCTCTTAACCGAGCCAAGATTATCAGCTTTCTCTAAGTTGTCAAAAACCACGAACAAGTTTTTTGAATTAAAGCTAGAATCAAAAAGTCTCAACAGCCGCTAGGATTAAAACTTACTTGACCCGGCATTCAAATCCCTGTTGAGTTATAGAGGAATAAATCTAGCTTGAGTCTCTCAGGCTCAATAATTCAATAACCGATTAGAATGCAAAAGTAAGATTAAATCGCTGGCTAAATTTTTAAGTAGATTACTGGACATCTACTGGTCTTTAACTGAAGGAGCATGAGGAAAAAGGCATGACCCAGGCAAACGACGTACTTGCAACAATTTCTCAGCCTCAAAGCGGGTTGGAATTCTTGCTAGAGGATGAAGCAACTCAAGACGATATGGTGGACGTTAACTCGGAAGCCATTCAACCCGAACCGGAGGAGGAAGACGGTAAGACAGGTAAGGTGCGTTCTACTCGTCGTCGCACACAAGCGAAAAAGAAGCACTATACCGAAGATTCAATTCGCCTCTACTTGCAAGAAATTGGTCGGATTCGCCTATTACGCGCTGATGAGGAAATTGAACTGGCGCGTAAAATTGCGGACTTGTTAGAGTTAGAACGTGTCCGCGATCGCTTGTGTGATCAGCTCGAGCGAGAGCCAAAGGAAGGAGAATGGGCAAGTTCAGTCAACATGGAACTCCCCGCCTTTCGCAAACGCCTTTTCCTGGGTCGGCGGGCAAAAGAAAAAATGGTGCAGTCTAACCTGCGTCTAGTCGTGTCCATTGCCAAAAAATACATGAATCGGGGTCTGTCGTTTCAAGACCTAATTCAAGAAGGGTCTTTGGGACTGATTCGGGCGGCGGAAAAATTCGATCACGAGAAAGGCTACAAATTCTCAACCTACGCCACTTGGTGGATTCGCCAAGCTATCACTCGTGCTATTGCCGATCAATCCCGTACCATTCGCCTACCCGTTCACCTCTACGAAACCATCTCCCGGATCAAAAAGACCACCAAAATCCTCTCTCAAGAACTGGGTCGCAAACCCACGGAAGAAGAAATTGCTGACCGGATGGAAATGACCATCGAGAAGCTGCGATTTATTGCCAAATCTGCCCAACTCCCCATCTCCTTGGAAACGCCAATTGGTAAAGAAGAAGACTCTCGCCTGGGTGACTTCATCGAAGCTGATGGTGAAACGCCAGAAGACCAAGTATCCAAAAACCTACTGCGGGAAGACTTAGAAAGTGTCCTGGATACATTAAGCGCCCGGGAACGAGACGTTCTCCGGTTGCGCTATGGGTTAGATGATGGACGGATGAAAACCCTAGAAGAAATCGGTCAAATTTTTAACGTGACCCGCGAGCGTATTCGCCAAATAGAGGCAAAAGCTCTGCGTAAACTTCGCCATCCCAATCGCAACAGTATTCTCAAGGAGTATATCCGCTAGGACTAGAGGGCGATGGGTAATATCAAGTCCGGTAGCACCGGACTTGCTGATGGGGGAAGGGGTAGAAGGGTAAGGCTCCCTTTTAAATAACGACAGCGATGATAGACGCACTCGCCCTGCAGGAGACGATATCAGATGAGTCCTCTATGTGTTACAAAATAACCCAAAAGGAAGCTGGGGTTCATAGGTTGAACACCCAGCTATTCTTGACAAATTGATCAAGACTTGACGATGCTGTATTACATCAGCCCCCAGAAGTGTAGTACGCCTTGACCGGAAATATATTCTGTGATCAAAGCGGCAACAAAACCAATCATGGCTAGACGACCGTTCCAATTCTCAGCGTTCGCTGTAAACCCAAATTTGGCTTCCTTTTGCTGTTGACCTTCCATGGCTTAGTTGTTTTAGTTACATTGTGTAAATTAATATGTAAATTAATATAACAAATTGTTGGCAAAAGGACAAGTATTGGGTCAAAGTGACAAAAATCTCGGTAGAAAAACCCATTCTGGTTCTCAGCCAGAGTAACAGATGACAAATCCACACACTGACTCTTAGGTACAGTGTCGGCTTCTTGAGGAGCCTTTCTAAACAACGAGCCCGGAAAAATAAATTTTATTTAAAGTTTGATTAAGAAATGGCTATCATCGCGGCTCAACTGCCAACTCGACTCGACAATTACTACCAGCAGATTCGCGTTATTATTGATCGCCAAAATCCAATTACAGGACTATTACCCGCCAGTACGGCAGTGAATGCCCATGGTGACTACACCGATGCCTGGGTTAGGGATAACGTTTACAGCATTTTGGCGGTTTGGGGATTAGCGTTAGCGTACCGCAAACTTGACGTCGATAGTGGGCGCACCTTTGAACTAGAACAGAGTGTGGTCAAACTAATGCGGGGGCTGCTGTTTTGTATGATGCGGCAAGCCGCCAAAGTGGAACGGTTCAAAGACAACCAATCTCTGCTAGACGCGCTGCACGCCAAGTATAATACCAGCACTGGCGATGTGGTTGTGGGGGATGATGAGTGGGGTCATTTGCAGCTAGATGCTACCTCCCTATTCCTGTTGATGCTGGCTCAGATGACGGCATCAGGGTTACATATTGTTTACAGCATTGCTGAAGTGCATTTCATCCAGAATCTGGTGTATTACATTGGTCGTACCTATCGGACACCAGATTACGGAATTTGGGAACGGGGAAATAAAGTTAATCACGGTAATCCTGAACTCAACGCCAGTTCCGTAGGCATGGCAAAAGCCGCATTAGAGGCGATTAACGGGCTAGATTTATTTGGCGTGCGGGGTTCTCAAGCCTCGGTAATTCATGTCCTTCCTGATGAAATTGCGCGATCGCGGATTACGTTAGAATCTCTATTACCACGAGAGTCAAGTTCCAAGGAAACCGATGCGGCATTGTTAAGTGTAATCGGGTTCCCCGCCTTTGCCATCGAAGACGTGGAACTGCTCGATAGAACTCGTCAAAAGATTGTCGATAAATTACAGGGACTATATGGGTGTAAGCGGTTCTTGCGGGATGGACATCAAACGGTATTAGAAAATACCACCCGCTTGCACTATGAACCCTGGGAACTGCAACAATTTGAACATATTGAATGTGAGTGGCCCCTATTTTTTACCTACTTAGCCCTGGATGGCTGGTTCCGGGGAGACGTTGAGCGGGCGCGGAATTATCTGGGGCGTTTGGATACATTGCTGGTTGAGCGAGACGGGATGCGCTTATTACCCGAAGTGTATTACGTTCCTGCGGACAAAATTGAAGCCGAACGCGCTTCTCCTCATTCCCAGAATCGCAAACCCAATGAAAATTTGCCTCTTGTCTGGGCGCAGAGTTTGTATCTACTTGCCCAAATGCTTCATGACGGATTAATTACGCGGGGAGATGTTGACCCCTTAGGGCGTCATTTTTCTGTAGGGCGTCACCAAGATCCGGTGGTACAAATTGCCCTATTAGCAGAGGATGAAGCGTTACAAGCGCAACTGGCAGCTTATGGGATTGCCACACAGACCCCGAAACAAGTTGATCCTACTCAAGTGCGTCAGGCAACTGACCTATCCCGATTGTATGCCCAAATTGGACGGTGTGATGCCTTAGGATTAAGCGGACGTCCGATTCGACGCCTGCGAAGTTTGACCACCTCCCGCATTTTTCGCTTCGGGAAAGAAACGATTGTGTTTTTGCCCGCGTTTTTAGACCAGCAACAGTTTTATTTAACCCTGGATTATCATTTCCTGGTGGCTCAAATTAAAAGTGAACTGACATATATTCAACGCCACTGGGGTGAGTTAGGACGTCCAACGATGACACTGTTATTAACTCACCAGATGGTGCAGACGGGAGAGGAAGCCAGTCATCCGGGACAAGAACAACTTCAGGGTTCCCCGTTACTAGAATTAATCCAAGAATTGCAAGAGGGATTATGTAATGGGGTGCGGGTCAAGTTAGGGCGTTTAAATCAGTTAACGCTTACAGCCGGAGTTGAACGCATTGATGTGATGCAAGGATTTGAGTTTAGTGAGTCTCCGGTTCAAGATGCTGCACCGCCTGATTATTACCTGAGAAATAGTCAGCGAAAAAATGGTCCGTTAAGTCATACGCAGGAATTCTTGCTGGAGTGCGAAACGAATCTCCAACTCTTGCTCGATAGTTTACGGCATTCAGAAAATCTTTATGAGCAAATTGAATTATTACGCACCCTGAAAAACTTGCGGGGACTGGATTTTGATACAGGGTTTGGTCAACCTAAACGAGTGGTGACGGTGGCGGATTTGCTGAATGAAGTGTACACCAAAGCCAGTAGTGAAGGAGCCTCTGTTTACTGGGGCGTGATTCGTCAAGCAGCGGGATTACTGAATAAAGTCGAAATTAGCTTGTCGGATGCGGTTACAGATATTTTGGTGCGGGGGAAACAGATAACGGTAGGAAAAGCGTATAGTGAGGCTTCCCTGATTAAAAACCCAATGTCTAACCTGGAAATCCAGGCAAAAATTGACGAGTTTTGTCGAGAAGATATTCGCGATCGCGTTTTGACTCAAGAACTCCTGATTTACTTAAGTATTCTGATTAAATCCGAACCTCATCTGGTTGATGGCTTGCTCACGCTGCGGGTTGGGTATTTAATTCTGCTGTTGACGAGTGAAGTGGCGGCTGAATTGGGGATGACTCAGGATGAAGCTTATGAAGAATTGATGCACTTGAGTCCCTTTGATGTGAAAATGCGGCTGCGTTCCTGTTTGGCGGGATATGAAGGGATTAACCAAAAGTTACGCCAACAAGAATCACTGCGCGTTAAACAACCGAAACAGGTGATTAATTGGGTAATATTGCCAGAGGATCGAATCTATGTAGACGAAGACATTACTACAGCAGGAAATTGGCTGAGAAAACGACAACTTGATGGTAGTGCGGGTCGAGTGCCTAAAGATTTTTACCCGAAAGTTTGGCAAGTGATGAAACATTGTAAGGGTTTGGTGATCGGCGATAAATTAGAGCGTCGCAATCGCCTGGATAGCCAACCTCTGCTCTCAGAAATGACACCTGGGGAAAAGAATTTTGCCCTGCGGGTTGAGCATTTACTCAATAAAATTCAAGTGCCAACCTATCGACAGGTGAATATCGAGGCACTTGTGGAATTAGCCGCAATACTGGAACGGAATCCAGAGTTGGAAATTGAAGAATACATTGTTCTTGATGTTTTGATTGGTCATGCTGTCCGTTTAGGCTGGTTGGAACGCTATCCAGAACGAGCAGATAAGTATGATGAATATAAGGCAGCAGCTTGGCGTGCTTTTTATGATATGTCTCCTCAAGAATGTGCGGCTTATATTGTTAAGGCGTTCCAATTCTTGACACAAGTCGAACCTGCCAATGTTGCTTAAGCTAGGGAACAGGGAACGGGGAAGAGGAATCCCCTTTTGCCATGGCGATTGAAATCGCTGCTACACAAACAAAGTCCGCCTGCGCGGACTGGGTTATAAAGGGGGTAGCTAACCCGGATTTAGTATTAACCGTTAATAGATGCGATCGCGTCTTTAGCCGCAAGCCTGTGAACTCCGGTTGGCGCACATGAATCAGAGTTGAACATTTATCTAAGTATAAATGCTTATTTTAGTCCGCGATTGTTCATTATCACTTATCTGGTAATTTTTTGTAACAAAATTGACAGTTGTTCTGAAAGAGCCATACAATTTGAAGCGGTAAGTTTAATCACTGCGATCGCAGGATTAAGCGCCAAAAATCAATTTAATTTAAGGATAAAACGGATAACTATGACCCAGTTTTTCAGCCGATTCAAACGGTTGGCAACGATTCTGATCGTGTTGCTGATGGTTGTTTCTACGGTTTGTTTACTGCCCAACCAACCCGCATGGGCGAATCAAGATACATCAAGTCCTTGGGCAATTCAAAGCTCGTCTTGGGCGCGTTGGGCACCGGCTCCCTACACCCGTTGGGATGTTTATAACGATCTGGATAATCGGGTTCAACTCGTTGCTGATCCTACAACAAAGAGTGCTGTTTACTTCCTCAACTCCGATGGCTCTGTCGGCTATCGTAATGTTGATCAAAACATTAATAAAACCTTTCCTGGTATTACCGCTAAACAGATTGCTGTCGGTAAAAATGGGCGACTGTGGGCAATTACCACGGATGGACGTTGGGCGCGTTGGGCACCGGCTCCTTACACCCGTTGGGATGTTTATAACGATCTGGACAATCGGGTGCAGTTAATCGGTGATCCTCAATCAGAAGGGGGAATTTACTTCCGTAAATCCGATGGCTCTGTCGGCTATCGTAATCTTGATCAAAACATTAACAAAACCTTTCCTGGGATTGTGGCAAAGGATTTAACTGTTTCTGATCCGGCTTAAACGTTCAGTGAGCAATCATTGATATCTGTGGGGTGGGCTACCGCCCCATTTTTTGTTAGCTTCTAGTTTAAACATTTTCTGCGTTCACGCTTCATGCTCCCACTCAATTTCCTGCTGATATCAGTTGCTTACCTTGGGGTGAATTCGCATAACCCAAGAAAGCTTGAACGGCTGGATTCGCTGGGTTTTTGTAGACGTAATAGAGGGTTCGTTGATAGGGATAAGTGGGTTGATCGGGAAGTACACCATTAACAGCCAAAGAACGCACAGTTTTCTGATTCATCACCTGAGTGTACGTCGCATAGCCAATGCCATCATTCCCTAATGCTCGAAGTAGGGGTGTTGTGGCGTCTTGGGGTAGGGTGGTAATATTTCCCGTTGTGCCAAAATTTTCTCCGGCTAATACTAATTCTTTAAATGCTTGATGGGTGCCACTAATCGCTGGGCGATTGATGACGCGGATAGCATTTGCAGCACCGCCGACTTGTGACCAGTTGGTAATTTTTCCCTGGAAAATATCCTCGACTTGACTAGGAGTTAGTCCGCCTGTAAGGGGATTATACACGCCAACGACGATCGCGATCGCATCTGTGGCAATTGGCATAGCGACTAAGCCTTGACTTTGTTCTTCAGGAGTCAGAGGTCGAGAAATCGCCGCGATATCTGTGTTCCCAGCTAATAGGTTTTGAATTCCTTGATCAGAACCACTGGCTTTGGGAATAACGGTTGTATTCGGAAATTGTTGTTCAAAGCCATTTTTGAGAGTTTGGTTAATACCCACCATACTTGTAGAACCATCAATTCTCACCTGAGTACCACTCACGCCAGCCGTTGGCGGCGGAAACGAAGCAGCCGCAGGGGTAGGTGTGGGGGCGGGTGGAGGTGTTGGAGAGACGCCGGATGAGGTGGGAGGAGGAGTCGTGGGAAGGGTGGTGTTGACGGTTGGGGTTTGATTCTTCAGATAAAACCATCCGTAGCCAGCCGCGAGTAAGGCGAGGGTGATCAGAATATAAGGGATGGGAGAAGGATCACCACGTTTTATCATCAGATTCACCTTGAGTGGGAACAGATATCTAGATGAGGCAAAATCACCGATAATTTAGCTTTGTAGGTTGGGTTGAGGAACAAAACCCAACGAGAACAGGCTAACTTGGACATTGTTTGCTTTCCTTGACATGCTCCCCTAAACATCTTGCTCGCTACTAATACCCAATTTAAATACATGGCAGCTTACGACCTGCTGCTAATTTTATGCAAATAACGGCTCTTAATGATCTAAATTAACAAAACTCTACACTTCCACTTAGCTTAACCAAAGCTTAAACTAATCGTGATTATCTATTGCCATCAGGAATTGATGATGCCATTAAAGGGTGGTATTAGTCGGCGCTAATCATGAAATGTATTCAATGTCAGACGGATAATAATTTACAAGAACGGACTGAAAATCAGGGGCGGTGTAAAAATTGTGGGCATCCCTTTGCTTTTGAGCCGACGAGTATGGGTACACCAATATTTACTGACGCATTTTTTGCCAAGTCGATCGCAGATATTTCGGTTAACGGTACTCTGTTTTTTACACCCAAGCAATTCTTGTATTTTTTTGATAGGCGTTTGAGGGGTCGGTCACTGGGAAATGGTTCCTTGTTCTTATATATCTTGTATGTAGTATTGTCTATTTGGACTACCAGTTTCGTTGGGTTAATTTTATCCAATATTATTGGTGAATCATCATTTATTATTGTATCAACACTTTTCAATATTATCGTCATTTCTATTTTATTCAAAACTAGCCAATCCAATCAAGTTAGTCCTAAAAATCGCCAAAATAATGCCCGACGTTTGCAACTTGTCGGAGGATTTATTGTCGTTGCGGGAATTGGCGTGAGTATAGAAATATTCAATTCTTTTGGTATGTTCGCAGTTGCGGTTATCCTAGGAATGCTGTCTATCTATTTGGGAACTCGACAGCTACAACGTCAAAAAAGAATATCTCAATCTTTTTTAATTACTCAAAGTCAAGTGGAAAATTGGCTGAATCGCTGGCAAGAAATTAATGGTAACTCAGAAAAAATGCTACCCTCTCCCCGTGAGGAGAATACTGAAGCCGAAATCAGTCCAGATATCAGCGCCTATAGTTTTGACCGAGTAGTCGTTTGTGATAGTGCGACTATTGCCCAACTCCTGATTGCGAATAATTTCCACTTTGAAAATAACTGCGCTGTTCTCAGTATTAATGGCTATCCCCAAAGAATTTTTAGAACCATATTACAAATGCTAAAACGTAATCCAGAATTAAAAGTTTATGCCCTCCATGATGCCAGTCCTCGTGGCGTCAGATTGCTGCATCACCTGCGAACTAGCCGAAACTGGTTTGCCGAAAATACGGTGACAATTTACGATTTGGGATTACTTCCTCGTCATGTATTGAACAGCAAACGTAATTTTTTTGTCCGAGGAGCAGAAGAATCAGCGCAACAGGCAAAACAATTATCTCCAGATGTGCGGCAGAATTTGTCGGCAGAGGAACTAGAATGGTTAGAGTTGGGTAATTTTGTAGAATTGGAATCCTTTACTCCCCAAAGATTGTTGCAAATCGTGACTCAAGGGATTACCAGAAGACAGCTTTCTCCAGATGGCACAGATTCAGCTTTTGTAGAAATTGAGAGCGATTCTAGTAGTGGAGAGGCTTATTTGTTAGCCTCTGAAAGTTTTGGGTAAGGTGAGATGATATAGCAACCGCCATAGCTGTTAGGACACATCATACCAAATCCGCCTTTCTTACCCCCTTTTGCCATGGCGATTGAAATCGCTGCTACACAAACAAAGTCCGCCTGCGCGGACTAGGTGATAACGGGGGTAGTTAACCCGGATTTGGTATCATTTAGTTACAGACGTTCCGCTGGAGGAGTCTCTACTACAGTTCGTTTGTCTTAATCGATGTGTCTACTGCTATAAAAGACGAATTATTCCCACTATAGGGTTAAGGTATGATCGGGATTTAAATTGACGCGATCGCGAATTGTACGCTACACAGAGTTAATTTCAATCTAAGATAAAGAAAGTAGCGATCGCAATCTTGGTTCATGTCTTTTACCTATCCTCCCGCAAACCTACCATTTCAACGCCTGCGCGATGTGCGTGCGGCGCTGCTGCAACTCCATAAAGCGCTTCTCGACTCGGAACGCGATATGTATGAACGGTTTCATGGGCGTATTCGTTCAAAAGGAGAGTTTTTTCAATTGGTTGTCCAAGATGAATGGTTTAGTTGGTTACGCCCTTTCTCTCAATTTATTGTCCAGATTGATGAAGCGTTGAATGCAAAAGAGCCGATAACGTTGCATCAGGCAAATGAACTGTTAGACGAAGCCCGTTCTCTGGTTTCTCCTGATGAAGCGGGGACAAATCGAGAGCAACGTTACTATCAAGCGATTCAACGTGACCCAAATATTGCCCTGATGCATGCTGATGTGTCAAGACTGCTTTCGAGAAGTAGGCGTTAATTGAATGGGGTGTTTCCTTTAAAACTTGTCTTGATAGTAAATTTGGATTAAATTTTCCAATTTATCGTCAGGACAACATTCAATCAACGCTTCAAATACCTCTAGCAATTTTGCACCACTTTCTCCTAAGGTTGGACTCAATCCCCAAACATCCTGTACCCAGTCTTGAGGAAGTTCATCGCTAAAAATTAAACGTTCCAGGAGTTGCTTGGCTTCGGTTTTGGAGATTGGTTCGTTGCCATTGGTCATTGATCATTCCTGATTGGGGAATTGACGAGTCGGGAAAACATGGGGATTTATTGTTTTGTGATCTGTGAATAATTGACCATAAGTTAAGGTTCAACTATTGTTCAAGTGTTTCCATTTGATAACGGGTTGCTCTAATCCCTTCTGAATCATCGACTTGTTCAAAAATGGCTAAGGCTTTTTGATAGGACTCTTGTGCCATTTTCACTTTTCCCTGCTGGCTATAAACTGTACCAATATTGTACAAGGTTATGGCTTGCGATCGCGGAATGTTTAGTTCTTCAAAAATCGCTAATCCTTGCTGGTGAGACTCTAACGCCTCGGCATACTGCTTCATCTTACCGTAGGCTAATCCTAAGTAATCCAGGATGATGCCCTCTCCCGGTTTATCCTCAACTTCACGATAAATGACTAAAGCGTCTCGGAGAAAGGGTAAGGCTTGTGCATCTTGATCTTGTGCCAGATAGGCGATGCCAATATTGCCCAAAACAATGCCTTCACTGCGGCGATTGCCGATGTCTTGGAAGAGTTTCAGTGATTTCTGATGATGAGCGATCGCATCATTGTACTGCTGTAGATTGTTATAAGCGAGTCCCATATAATCAAGGATGATCGCTTCCTCCTGGCGATCGCCAATGTCTTGGGCAATCTCTAACGCCTGCTGATAAGCCTCTAAGGAGTTCTCGTACTGCTTGAGACTGTCATACACTCGACCCATTTGCGTCAGAGTCATCACTTTTCCCTGGGGGGCTTTGACTGTCTCAAATAACGCTGACGCCTGTTGCAGTCGATTTAACGCCGCCTGCGCTTGACCCTGCTGATACAGATCACGCCCTTCCTTTAGCAACTGTTCGGCTTCATTAACCTGATCTTGAGGGGTTTGTGCTTGTACCTGCGTCGATAGAGACACAGACAGAGAAGGAGATAGGGAAATCGGCGATAGGAATGTCAACAGCAGCGTCGCTGTCGCCAAGCTGAGTGAGTTAAGTCGTTGGGGTAAGGACAAATACATGGGGCTAAAACAATAGTCTACGAGATCGAGCAGATGACACTAGAACAAGGCAGATGACAGAAGCAGAAGGCAAAATTTAACAATCGCCTTGGGTTAAAATCCAAGGAACCCTAAGCTCAAGTCGCCTTTAGACGACTACATAAGAGTTTTAGTCCATTTTAACAGTAGCTTTTAGCCGGGAGTTTGAACTTCGGGCGGATGCTTCAGGGCTTGACCTATTCCATTATGCCTAATCCTAGAGATTGAAACCAAAGGCAGGCAGGGTGTGTTCAATATCCGATCCTAAACGAATCGTGACCCTAAATGTCTCTTCCCTCGTTCCCACTACACTGGTAAAGAAATAGGAACTACTCCCATCTAACTCTTGTTCAACTAAAATCGCTGTTTGGTCACTAATCCGTAATGTTAAACCTTCTGGGAAACCTGTTGGGGACTGTGTGCCTAAAATGAGCAGTAACGCCCATTCAGGGACTGTTCCAGATAATAGGGGCCACGTTATCGCATACAAGCGTAGGGGTGTGTCTGCTACCTGGAGATTATGATACGCCCCCTTAGCTTGAGGCGGAATCTGGAGATTATTATACTCCAATTGTTGCACGATCGCATCCAATTCGGCGGTAGGCGATCGCATGGCGCTAGCTGGGGTTAAACTAGGCAGGAGTTGCCAGGAGAGTTCTTGGGCGAGTTCGTCTAATTCATCCTGTAACCAGCGTCCCACATTGATCACGTTTCGGGTTAATCGGCTGAGTAAATCAGACAGGTAGTTCTGTAGGATAGATTGGCTTTGGGGATCTGTTTGCAATTGATACAGCCAGGTGCGTAACTCAGAACGGGTTAGCACGAGGGTAGCTTGTTCCCAGGTTAAAATCTGCCACAGTTGGAACGCCGGAGACTGGAATTGGGGGAGTTTGGTTTCGAGTTGCGATCGCTTATGGGCAAGTTGCAGGCGGCGATCATTGGGTATTGGGGGGAGGGGAATGGCTCTGGGGTTTAAACAGCGTAATTCTAATAATAGATGATTCGGGTCGCAATCAAAGGCATTGAGGGGGAATGAATAAGTCCAATCATCCTCAACCGCTAACCCCAGAGTATCCCGTTGTTCGATTAGCTGGGGATAGGAGAGAAACCCTCTAACGACGGCTGTTTCTTCTTCCTCTTGTACGTCTACGACGACGTAGAAATGGGGGATGAATTCGGGGATATCGACAACGGTTCTGGGTAAGGATACCTGATCATCGATGAGGCTACCTTGGGCAATCAGACAGAGGTTAAACCCATTTACATTAAGATGACAAACGGCTTCAATGAGATTCGCTGTAGCCGGATCGAACAGGGACGTGCGATCGCGATTTACGGTTAAATCAGAACTACGTTCGGCTAACCATGCCTCGAAACCAAATAAAGCTAAAGCATTAAGATAAGTTTGCCATTGGCGTTGTTCGTTGGCAATGGGTTGGGCGAGGTGAATGGCTTGATTAATCGCATCGTCACCGAGTTGGATGGTTTCAATGGCGAAAGCGTCACCATCAAGCCCCGGTTGAGTGGTTGAGTAGAAAGTCATGATACATTACTCCTGTTATCCAGATAAAGGCAGAGTCTTTGGGTAAAGAGGCTGCGGGTCTTATGATGGCGTTCATTGGTGGCGGTACTAGCTTCTGTCGCCGCGTCTTCGATCACCTGGGTTACTTGTTGCGCGATCGCGTCTTGAATCTGTTGATGAATGGTTTGCAGGCGTTGGATATTGGTATAGCGTTGGGCTTCCGCCAGGATGCGATCGCTTAAATAAACCAGTAACTCCCGTTGAATATCGGCGCGAAAGGCTTTCAGTTTCAGTAGACGGCTGACTTGAAATTGTCCTTTATAGTTAAAGTTTCGGGCAATATCGGACATAGATTGTCCTTGACAGTGAAACAGATGCAACGCAGTGATAAACTGTTGGGCTTTCTGGGAATCTCGGCGCTGTAATTTCGTCGTGCGATCGCGAGTTATTTGGGCGATGGCTGTATCTAAACCCTGAACAAATTGTTGGCGATAGGCGGTTAAAAATTCGCTTTGTTCATCGGGTTCGGGTGTGGGTTCAGAATAGGGAATATCTATAGGTTCCTTCGGCGTTGCATCCAAAGATTGGCTTTTTAACATCCCACCGCGTACATAAATTCGGTAGTCACGCAGTCGAGAGGCGATGAGTTGCAGTTGGCTGAGGAGGGTTTCGGGGCGTAGGGGAAGGGAGAGACATTGCGCCATTTGCTGTAATTGTTCGGGGGTGGGGGGGTGACATTTTCCTTTAACTCCGGCGAGACGTTGTTTTAGGCGTTGGCTGCGGTAGACGGCGTGATAAGCATGGAGAATTTGTTGGGCGCGTTGGATTTCCGGTGGGGTTAAGTTGTGAAACTCGGTGAAAATACGGTGTAGTTGTTTGGGTTTGGTATCGTTTAATATTGCCCAATCACTAACTAGATAAATCCCATGTTCAAGTAGAAACTGATTTAGGGGTTTATGGTGTTTCACTCGACGAGTTGTCCAAGTGGCGAGGCTGCTTTGTTCGGGGTCAAAACTCTGTAATATTTCATCCAGGAAGGATTGGTAGGTGGGAGAATGGCGGTGGGGTTTACCGATTTCTTCGTCTAAGACAAAGGGTAATAAATCGGTACTGGTAAAGCCATGTTTAGCACCAAACCGACTCGCTAACCCCCGACAAACGTAGTCAATTTGCCCAGACATAAAGCATTTGAGACAAAGTTGAGCCATACTACTCTGATCAGCTCTAATCTCAGCTCCCCCAGCTCCCCCAGCTCCCCCAGCTCCCCCAGCTCCCCCAGCTCCCCCGGCTTCCCCTGCATCCTGCATCCAGTACCAGAGTTGACGCTGAATTTGGGTATCCGATACTTGAGTATCTGGGGTAAAATCAGGGAATGATTGGAGGAAAAATGCCTTAGCTGTGGTAATTTCCCGGACTTGGCGTCTCCCGGCTGCATCAATCGCGATCGCACTCCAATATCGGGAGGCTTTATTGGTGGGGATTCTTACGGCGCTCAATTCGTTGCTCATCACTCGTGTAAGCTGCTACGCAGCTAAACCGGATAAACAGCATTGCCTTTGTTTTTGATTTTTCTATTCCATTTAATTATAAGCTCTCCTTCATTTAATAATTTATGTAGCAATTTTTCTAGTTCTTCTACTGATTCAAATAGTCGAT